>CAZKNR010000160.1:0-3594 GCA_964553925.1 uncultured Acidobacteriota bacterium | reverse complement strand
TGCAAGATCCACTTCGAGTTTCGAGACGGCTCGCGCATGCGCAACGCGTTTCTCTACGACTGGCGCCTCTGGACGCTTCCGGAGCTTCGCGAGCTCATGTTCGAAGCGGGCTTCGCGAACGTCCATGTCCTCTGGGAGGGGACGGACCGGAAAACCCGCAAGGGAAACGGCGTCTATCGGCGGGTCGAGCGCGGGGGGGATGAGAAGGCGTGGGTCGCGTACGTGGTGGGACGAAAGCCTTGACTCTCAATCGAGGCTTCCGGTATCGCGAACGCCTGGGTGAGACGGCGCGGGGGCGGACGCTCGTCGCCTACTTGAGCGCGCGCTATCGCCACTCGTCCGCGGCCGAATGGCAGCACCGTATCGAGGGCGGCCTCGTGCTCGTCGAGGGCGCTCCGGCGAGAGCCGACCGGGCGCTCGCCCCGGGAGAGTCGCTCGTCTGGAACCGCCCGCCGTGGCAGGAGCCTCACGCTCCTTTGAGCTTCGCGATTCTCTACGAGGACGAAGACGTGCTCGGGGTCGCGAAGCCCGCGGGGCTTCCGACGCTCCCGGGAGGAAGCTTCCTCGAGAACACGCTTCTCGCCCGCGTCGGCCGGCGATATCCCGGCGCCTCACCCCTCCACCGGCTCGGACGCGGGACGTCGGGAATCGTGCTCTTCGCGCGGAGCCCGGACGCGCGGCGCGCTCTCACCCGTTGCTGGAAAGAAGAGGTCGAACGAAGCTATCGCGCGGTGGTCACGGGCCTCTTTCCCGAGGGAGAGACGATTCTCGAGCACCCCATCGGCCTCGTGCCCCATTCCCTCCTCGGCTCGGTCTACGCGGTGAGCGCGACGGGAAAGCGGGCGCGAAGCCGCGCTCGCCTTCTCGAGCACCGGGAGAGTACATCGCTCGTCGAGATCGACATCGAGACGGGGCGGACGCATCAGATCCGCATTCACCTCGCGGCCGCGGGGCATCCGCTCGCGGGCGATCCGCTCTACCCTCAAGGCGGCATCCCGCCGCCGGACGGAAATGCGCTTCCGGGCGCCACGGGCTACTACCTCCACGCGCATCGAGTTCGATTTCCTCATCCGCGCACGCCGCGGGAAGTCGTCATCCAGTGCGGACCCCCTCCGCTCTATCGCGCGAGGACGGAGTGAGTCTTCTGCTTCTCAGCCTCGTCGCGCTCCAGAGCGCCGCCGAGGTGCGCCAGATCGTGTCCTTCCGCTTCCTTCCGGGAAAGACCGCGGAAGCGATCCAGATCTTTCACGACGAGGCGCGTCCTCTCTACGAAGCGAACGGTCCGATGCTCCGGTTCCGGGCCTACCGCGAGGTCGAGAGCCCCGAGCCGCTCGACCTCGTCGTGGTCTCGAGCTTCCGCGGGATGGAGGGAATGGACGCCTCGAATATAGCCCTTTCCGAAGAAGCGTCGAGACGCGGAACTCGCGTGGGAGACATCTACGGAAGGATCGCGGCGTCGAGCGACGGCCATCGCGATGAGTTCGTGGAAATGGACCCGAGCCTTTCCTGGGGCGAAGTGGACGGGGCGGGGCTCGTGGTCCTCATTCGCCTTCGGCTCGCGCCCGGGCGCCGCGGGAGCTACGAGACGCTTCTGCGGGAGCGCGTGGTGCCCTGGGAGAAGGAGCACCACCTCGCCACCGGAAGCGAGAGCGGACGGTTCGTGCTGTCGGATGGGTTCGATTTCTTCCGTATCCTCGGGATCTCGAGCCTCGAGGAGTGGCAGCGTTACGTTGAGGCGGTTCGAACGGCCCACTTTGCCCCCGAGATCGACGAATGGATCGCCGAGTCGAGGCAGGTTATCCTCGCACCGGTTCGCGAGCTCTCCGTGCGGTAACTTGATCATGACCTCCTCTCCGACCGCGGCGGCCATCGTCGTGGGAAACGAGATTCTCAGCGGCAAAGTCTCGGAAGCGAACGTCTACGAGCTCGCGCGGGTGCTGCGCTCCGCGGGGGTGCTCCTGTCGCGCGTGGTCACCATTCTCGACGACGTCGAGACCATCGCCCGTGAGGTGAAGGCACTTCGCGCCGGCTTCGACTACGTCATCACCAGCGGCGGCGTCGGGGTCACCCACGATGACGTGACCATCGCCGCGGTCGCCCGAGCGTTCGGGGTTCCCGTGGTGCGCGACCCCGAGCTCGAAGCTCTCATCCGCCGCCACTACGGCGAGAAGGTTCACGAGAACCATCTCGCGCTCGCAAACGTGCCCGAGGGCGCGCGCAAGCTCACGGCCGAAGGCTTCGCCTGGCCGCTCGTCGCCATCGAGAACGTCTACGTCCTTCCCGGAATCCCCGAGATCTTCCAGAGGAAGCTCGGGATCCTGCGCGCGCACCTGGAGAAGGCAGGAGGGCCCTTCCTGAGCCGCGCCGCGTACACCCGCATGGACGAGGCCGTCCTGAAGCCGTTCCTGGATGAAGTCGTAGCCCAAAACTCCGCGGTCGAAGTCGGGTCCTATCCCCGGTGGAGCGATCCGAAATACGAGACCAAAGTCACTTTCGATGGAAAGGACCGGGAGGCGGTCGAGAGCGCTCTCGAGCACTTCCTGAAGCTCCTGCCGCCGGGCGAGCCGCAGTGGATCGAGTAGCGAGAGGAGCCGCCGCCGCCCTCGGTCTTGTCGCCTGCTGGTCGCTTCTCGGAGCGCAGGCAGCGCGCGTGGGCCCGCTCCTCGTCCCTGCGCTCTCACCCTGGTGGATCGTTATGGGGCTCGGTCTCGTACTCTGGCTCACGCCTTCGAGAGAAGGCGGTCTTGGGCGGAGGACTCTCGTCGCCTCCGGGCTCTTCCTCCTCTCGTTCATTCTTCTGACCGCGTGGCGGCACCAAGCGCTTTATCCAAGCGCGTCTCTCCTCGTTCTCGTCGACGGCGAGGCGGGACCGCGCTCGGTCTCGCTCCAGATCGAGCGCCGCAACGAGCTTCGGCGCCTCACCGGAAAGAGACAAAACGTCGCGATCGAGGCCAGAGGCGTACTCGAAGTTCCCGACGCCGGAACTTACTTGGTCGAGCTCTTCTGCGACGATGCCTGCGAGATCGTCCTCGGGGACGACGTCGTGAGGGCCGAAGGGGCCTCGCGCCGCGAGGTCGCGCTTCCCCGCGGAGAAATTCCTCTCGAGATTCGATACCGGCAGGACTCGGGGCCCGCGCGGCTTTCGATCTCGTGGGACCGTCCCCGTTTCTTCGAGCCCCTCCCCCTCGACTACTACGTGCGCTCCCCCGGAACCCCTTGGCGCAACCGCTTGTCGGCGCACCTCGCGCTCGCGGGGCTCGCCGTCTGGTGGGGGTTGTTCCCGTTCTACTGGATGAGGCTCGCGCGGGCGAAGTGCTTCCTGCGCACCTCCGTTCTGGTTCCGAGCGCGATCGCGGCGCTCGTCGTCCTCTACGGAAGCCTCCTCCGCTTCGAGGCGTTTCTCGCGCACTCGGATCTCGCGGGCCGCGACGAGCGCGCCGCGAGAATTCACGAGAGCCTTCTGCCCTGGCTTCCGAGCTACGGGGTGTTCAACCCCGAGAACGCTCCCGACGACCCGTACCGCGCCGACGTCCGAAGCTACCTCGATCGGGCGGAGGCGATGGGTCGCGAGGGCTTCTACGCCCCCTCTTTCCG
>CAZKNR010000159.1:0-4681 GCA_964553925.1 uncultured Acidobacteriota bacterium | reverse complement strand
GTCGAAGTGACGAGCCCTCCGATCACCACCGTCGCGAGAGGCCTCTGCACCTCGGCGCCCGCGCTCGAGGCGAGCGCCATGGGCACGAATCCGAGGCTCGCCACGAGCGCTGTCATGAGAACGGGACGGAGTCGCGTCATGGCGCCCTCTCTCACGGCATCCTCGAGCGCCATACCCTTCTGCCGGAGCTGGTTGATGTACGAAACGAGGACGACTCCGTTCATCACCGCGACGCCCGAGACCGCGATGAAGCCGACGCCCGCCGAGATGCTGAAGGGCATTCCCCGGAGAGCGAGGGCGAAGATGCCTCCAATCGCTGCCATGGGCACGTTCAGGAAGATTAGAAGGGCCGGTCGCGCCGATCCGAACGTGGTGTAGAGAAGGATGAAGATGAGGAAGAGAGCGATGGGGACGACGACGGCGAGGCGGGACGAGGCGCGGGCGAGGTTCTCGAACTGCCCGCCGAACTCGATCCAGTAGCCGGAGGGAAGAGAGACACTCTCCGCTACCGCGGCCTGAGCGTCGGCGACGAAGCCCGCGAGGTCCCTGCCCCGCACGTTCGCCTCGACGTTGATGCGGCGGTGGATGTCGCTCCGGCTCACCTGGGCCGGTCCCACCCACTCTTCGATGAGAGCGAGTTGGCTCAGGGGAATGAGGCGGCCTCGCGGGTCGGCGACCTTGAGGTTGCCGATCTTGTCGAGAGAGTCCCGGTCCTCCGGCTGGAACCGCACTTGAACGAAGAACCGCTTCTGCCCCTCGAGCACCTGACCCAGCGGCTTTCCTCCCACGGCCTCTACCGCGTCCAGTACCTCGCGGGCGTTGATCCCGTATCGCGCGATCTGGTCGCGGAGGATCCGGACCCGGAGGTAGGGAAGCCCTCCCGTCTGCTCCGCCTTCACGTCGGCCGCACCCGGGACACGGGATACGACGCGCGCGATCTCCTCGGCCTTGTCGCGGAGCATGTCCAGGTCGCCCCCGTACAGAGTGATCGCGACGTCGGAGCGGACGCCGGCGATGAGCTCCTGCATCCTGAGCTCGATGGGCTGGGAGTAGCTGAAGATATTTCCGGGGACCGATTCCTCGAGCGCTCCGTCCATCTGGGCGATGAGGTCTTCGCGGGAAGTCGCGGAGGTCCACTCCTCCCGGGGCTTGAGGATCGCATAGATGTCGCTGGTCTCGATGCCCATGGGATCCGTAGCGATCTCGGCTCGTCCCGTCCGGGAGACGACGGTCAGAACTTCGGGAAATCGCTTGAGGACGTTCTCGATGAGCGTGGTGCTCGCGATCGACTCGGAGAGGGACACGCTCGGAAGACGCCACGCCTGAAGCGCGAGGGCGCCCTCGTCGAGTCGGGGAATGAACTCGGCGCCCATGAAAGTCGCGACCACGGCGCCCGCGAGGAACACCGCCGCCGCCGCTGCCGTCAGACGGCCCGGCCGCGCCATCGCTCGCGAAAGGGAGCGCTGGTAGATCGCTTTGAGCGTCCGCACCAGCCAGGGCTCCTCGTGCCGGACTTCCTTCAGGAAGTAAGACCCCAGCACCGGCATGAGCGTAAGCGAGAAGACCAAGGATCCAAGGAGGGCGAAGATGATGGTGAGGGCCATGGGACGAAACATCTTCCCTTCGACTCCCTCGAGGGTCAGGACCGGGAGATACACCACGGTAATGATGAGGACCGCGAAGAACACGGGCCTCGCGACTTCCTGGGCCGCGTCGCGCACCACGGCGAGCCTACGGACAGCTTCTTTCGGACGCTTTTCCGCCAGGTGGCGGACGACGTTCTCGATCATCACGACCGAGCCGTCCACGATCAGGCCGAAGTCGATGGCGCCGAGGCTCATCAAGTTGCCGGAGAGGCCAGCGGCGACCATTCCGGTGAAGGCCAAAAGCATCGAGAGCGGAATCGCGGAAGCCACGATGAGGGAGCCGCGGAAGTTTCCCAGGAGGAGGAGAAGCACCACCACGACGAGGATCGCGCCTTCGATCAGGTTCTTCTCCACTGTACGGATGGTGTTCTTTACGAGAGACGTGCGATCGTAATAAGTCTCGACCGTCACCCCGGGCGGAAGAGACGGCTTGATCTCCTCGAGCCGCTCCGCGACCCGCTGGGCCACGACCCGGGAGTTCTCACCCATGAGCATCATCACGACGCCGGTGACGATCTCCCCGCGGCCGTCGCGGGTCACCGCTCCCTGGCGAACCATGGGGGCGAAAGCGACGTCTCCGAGGTTCTTGAGATAGATCGGAGTGCCCTCCTCGGTCGCGCCGACCACGATGTTCCCCATGTCCTCGAGGGTCGTGACCAGACCCTCGCCGCGGACGATGTACTGCTCCTGGTTGTGCTCGATATAGCCTCCGCCGGAGTTGGCGTTGTTCTCCTCGACCGCTTCGAAGACTTTCGCGAGCGGGATGTTGAATCCCACGAGCCGGTCGGCGTCGAGCTGCAGCTCGTAGGTCTTCAGCTCTCCGCCGTAGGAGTTGACCTCCACCACTCCCGGAACCGAACGGAGCTGGAAGGCGATGTCCCACTCGAGGATGCTCCGGAGCTCCATGAGGGAGTAGCCTTCCCCACGGACCTCGAACTGATAGATCTCGCCGAGACCGGTCGAGATGGGTCCCATCTCGGGCTGGCCGAACCCCTCGGGGATGAGCTCCCGGGCCTGGGGCAGCCGCTCCATGATGAGTTGCCGGCAGAAGTACAGGTCCATCCCTTCTTCGAAGAACACCGTCACCGCCGAAAGGCCGAAGCGGGAGACGGATCGGATCTCGGCGATTCCCGGAAGACCGCTCATCGCCGTCTCGACGGGGAAGGTGATGAACTGCTCCACCTCCACCGGCCCGAGGCCCTCGGCGCTCGTGAGGATCAGGACCTGGTTCGGCGTAATGTCGGGGACCGCGTCCACGGGAAGAACGCCCATGGCCCAGCCGCCTACTCCGACGACGAGGAAAGTGAGGATGAGAACGAGGAACCGGTTCGCGAGGGCGAAGCTTATGATGGAATTCATGGCGAGCTCCCCGAGCTCAATGCTCGTCGCCGATCTGTTCGCGCAGAAGGATCGACTTCAGATAGAAGCTGCCTTTGGCCACGACGGTTTCTCCCCCCTTGAGCCCTCGAAGGACCTCGGCCCACTCCTCGCCCCGCTCGCCGATCTCGACCGCGCGCTTTTCGAAAGTGAGGTCGCCGGTTTTCACGAAGACCACGTTCTCTCCCGCCGCGTCCTGGATGGCCGCCAGGGGAACGGTCAGGGCCTCTCGCCCCTCCTCGATGGGAATCCTCACGTCCGCGAACATCTCGAGCTTCAGCCGGCCGTCGGGATTAGCCACCACGCACCGCACCTTGGCAGTGCGCGAGGCGGGATCGAGGAAGTCGCCCACATAAGCGACGTCGCCGCGGAAGACCTCGCCCGGGTAGGAAGCGACCGAGACGAAGCACTTTCGGCCCGCGCTCACGCGCCCGATGTCCTTCTCATAGAGGTCCGCCAGCACCCACACGTTCGAGGTGTCGACGAGGGTGAATAGCGCTTTGTCCCGATCGACCAGCTCACCCGGGGACACGTCGTACCGGACGATGATTCCGCTGAAGGGCGCCGGTAACACGTTGTGAGAAGCCGTCCGGTGGGGGGATTCATGCGGAGCCGTCTTCAGCTCGGCGATATTCTCGTCGGTGAGCCCGAAGCGGTGGAGCTTCTCTTCGACGCGCGCGATCTCCGCCTCCTGGCTTCTAGCGGACGCCACCGCTTGCTGGTACTGGGCCTCCCGCACCTCGAACTCCTGCCGGGCGATGGCTTCGACTTCCAGGAGCGAGCGGGAGCGCTCCAGGATCTTCCCGGCCACCGCGCGCTCGGCTTCGAGCTTTTCGAGGCCCGCCCGGAGATTCAGGTACTCGCCGATCAGATCCCCGAGCTCGATGTTGTCGTAGCTCACGAGCGCCTGACCCTGCCGGACCCGGTCACCCAGATTCACGTGGACGGTGTCCACGATTCCCCGCCCGAGAGGGGTGATGTGGGCGTAGCGCGTCTGGTCGGGAGAAACGATGCCCGTTGCGGTCACCACTTGCTCGAGCTCCCGCTTTTGCGCCGGAGCCGTCTCGATGCCAATGTTGGTCTGCGCCTCCTTCGGCACTTCGACGACCCCCTCGCCTTCATCCTGATGAAGCTCGTCCGCGACGGGAGCGCCGCCGCATCCTGCGAGAAGCGCCGCGGAAAAGAGACCGAATCCCATCCAATGCTTCATGACAGCTCCTTACCCAGGGCGCGCTCGAGCGCGAATCGAGCGACGCTCTCGTCGCGCACCGCGCGGTTGTAAGCCTGGAGCGTCTCGCGGTAGACGCGGCTCGCGTCGAGAAAGTTGATGAGGGTCTCTCCTCCCATCCGGTAGGCCGCCTCGGCGATATCCCTCGCCTGTCGCGCGGTCCGAAGATAGGTCTCTTCGAAGAACGTCAGCCGCTTTCGCTGCCGGAGATAGGCTTCGCGAGCTTGACGGACTTCGACCGTCACCTGGTGGCGTACGGCCCGTTCCAGCTGCTCTTCGCGCCTCAAGTCGGCCCGAGCGCGGCTCACCTCGCCCTGGTTTCGGTCGAAGAGAGGAAGGCCGACGCTCACCCCGAAGTTCACGAAGCTCGTCCGCGTATCGAGAACCGGATCTTTTTGCCGTTGATAGCCGACGAATGGAACGACGTCGG
>CAZKNR010000158.1:0-18121 GCA_964553925.1 uncultured Acidobacteriota bacterium | reverse complement strand
ATTATAGGTCACCTACCGCCTCGAGAGCGGCCAGGTAATCCTTCGCCATCACCTCGGGACTCGCCTCGCTTTCCGCGTACTTTCGGGCCGCTTCCCCGAGCTCCCGCCTTCGCCGCTCGGCGCGGATCAGGTCCATGAGGTCGCAATAGAGGCCGTCCTCGTCGCCCTCGAGGGCCGAGCGGGCGACGACCGTGTCGGGAAGGTCGCGGACGTGGATCTGATCGGTGACCACCACCGGCCTTCCACAGGCGAGAAGGCTGAGGAGCGTCGCCGAGGTCTCGCCCGCGGAGGGATACCGAAGGTTGAGGCAGAGGTCGGAAGCGAAGGCGTAGAGGCGGAACTCTTCCTCCGGGAGACGCCCCAGAAGGCGCACGTTCCCTCCGACCCCGAGCTCCCTCGCCTCCCGAAGGGGATCGTAGTGCGCGACCTGGTCCCCGACGAGGAGGTAAGTCGCGCGGATGCCCGCGGCTTTGAGCCGCGCGAGCGCGCGAATCGAAATCGGGATGCGCTTCTCCGGAGTCACGAGCCCGAAAGAGGAGAGGATGAGATCGCCTTCCGGGAGACCGAGCCTTCGGCGCGCCTCGTCGCGAGGGACGATCGAAGGAAGGGGAACTCCCATCCGCACCCGCCTCACCTCGGCGCCGGGACAGGTCGTATGGACCTCGTCTCGTGCCGTCTCGCTGTGGACGAGCGTAAGAAGGCTTCTCCGGACCAGGTGCTCGTAGAAAGGGTAGGCATAGAGGAGCCGGCCGCCTCCGATACGAAGCGCAATCTCGGCGAGATCGTCCCCGACCTCGGGATACGCTTCCCGCGCCTCGGAGCGGTATTCCTCGAGGCGGACCCGGGCGCTCTCCCGCTTCGACAAATCCCCGATGTCCTCGCGGTACGCTCGGACCTCCGGGCTCTCGAGATGGGAGAAGAGCCGCGCGTGATGGAGCACGAGATCGTGAAGGACGAGGACGCCTGGGTTCTGAAAGAGCGTGGGATAGAGGAAATCGTGATGGGGGCTGTTGCCCACCTGGTACAAGAAAACGTGTGGATCCTTCGGCGGGCGGAAGTTTTCCGCCTCTTCGCGCGTGGAGACGGTCTCGATCGCGAGCTCCGGGGCCCTCGCGGAAAGCTCCCGGAGCAGGAGCGCGCTGTAGTCGGCGATGCCGGTCGGCGCCGGCGGAAGCGGCGTCAAGAGGATGACCTTGACGGGGCTCACGGGCGCGCGGTTTCCGGCTTTCTCGCTTCGACTAGAAGGATGTCTCCGAGGTCGATCCGAACGGGCCGGTCGGCGACGCCGAAGGTGGACGCGAGAGCGCGAGCGAGGGAGGCCAAAGGTCCTAGAAAACCGCGCGCCCGGTCGAGGACGTAACCGAGCTTCAGGGTCTTCGCTTCCGTCGACGTCGAAAGCACCTCGAATCCCGAGCCTCGAACCATCCGGGTAAGACTCTCCTTCGTGAAGTAATGGAGGTGCATCCGCATGAACCACGGCCATCGGCCGCGAAAGAGCTTTCGCCCGAGGCCGCCGAGGTTGACGGTGGTGAAGACGAAGAGCCCGCCGGGTCTCAGAAGCTCGTAGGCGCGCTTCAGGGCGGCCACTGGATCCTCGAGGTGCTCAAAGACGTCCCAGGAGACCACTACGTCGAACTGTCCTCCTTCGGCGACGAACTCCTCGAGCGTCCCGTTGAAGACCGATAGACCTCGAGCCCGGGCCGATTCCGCCGCCCAGCGCGAGGGCTCGACGCCGTACGCGTCCCAGCCGGCCCGGCGCGCCTCGTCCAGGAACAGCCCGACGGAGGAGCCGATCTCCAGAAGCTTTCCTCGAGGGCCCGGCCCGCCTTCGCAATGCTTCGGCGGGTCCGCCGAAGCCCGAAGGGCGTAGGCGGAAGGGCCCCGAGGGTCGAGGCGGCTTTCGAGCCGCACCAGCGCCGCCCGGAACGAGTCGCGCCGCTCGATCTCGGAAGCGAAGTACTCGGGGTCTTCCACGTCGCGATAGAGGTCTTCGATCTCCCCGAGATCGAGGGGAGGCCTCGAGCGGGCGAGCCCGCAGTCGCGGCAGACGTAGATATCGTCGTGGATGGCGAGATACGGAGACGTGCACGCGAGCTCGCCCTTGGCGATGGGGGCGTTCCGGGGCACGTTCGACGGATAGAGGAGACGCGTCCTTTCCCCGCACAAAAGGCAAGGGGGCGCTTCCAAGACTACAGGGACCTCAAGGACTTCAGAGACTGGGGGCATTCTCTCGTTCGAGACGCTCCCGCGTCAGGCGATCTCGATCGCGGAGCCCGCGGTGCAGCGCGCCGAGGGTCTCGAAGATGTAGCGAAAGGAGCTCGCGACGTCGACGGAAGAGGAATCCTCGGCGTAGCGGGTGGGAATCGCCACCTCCTCGATGCGGAATCCAAGGAGCACCGCCTGGATGATCATCTCGGAGTCGAACACGAATTTATCCGAGAACCCGCGGTATCCGATGAGCTCGAGGAATCGGCGCGAGTAGGCTTTCATCCCGCTGTGGAGCTCGCTGAAGGACGTCCCTAGAAAATGATTCTCGATGCCGGTCGTGAACTTGTTCCCGACGTATCGATAGAGGGGCATGCCTCCGCCCAGAGGGTCGCCGCCGTCCTTGAAGCGCGAGCCGAAGGCGAAATCGCAGCGTCCCTGGCGGATCGGTTCGATGAGCGCCGGGACCCGGTGGGGCGTGTACTGGAAGTCGGGGTGGAGAAGCACCACGATGTCCGCTCCCTCGGAGAGGGCCCAGTCGTAGCAGGTCTTCTGGTTTCCGCCGTAGCCGCGATTGACTTCGTGCCGGCGGACGGGAAGGCCGAGCGAGCGCGCCACGTCGACCGTGCCGTCGGGGCTCGCGTCGTCGACCACCAGAACCTGGTCGTAGGAGCCTTCGGGGATCTCCCGATAGGTCCTCTCGAGCGTTCGAGCCGCCTTGTAGGCGGGCATGGTGATGATGGTTCGCATGGCGCGTATGTTAAGACACGTCCCGCCGTCGTTCAAACCCGGCCAAACGAGATAGAATCAACCAGTTTCCATGACGATGACCTGGCGCGTTCCGCTCGTCGATCTCGGCTCCCTTCACCGCGGAATCCGCGAGGAGATCCTCGAGGGAATCGCCGGCTGCCTCGATCGCCAGAACTTCATCCTCGGAGAGGAAGTGGCAAAGCTCGAGGAGGGCATCGCCGCCTACCTCGAAGTCCCGTTCGCCCTCGGCATGTCCTCGGGCACCGACGCTCTCCTTGTGAGCCTGATGGCCTACGGCATCGGGCCCGGCGACGAGGTCGTCACCAGCGCCTTTTCCTTCTTCGCCACCGCGGGTGTGGTTTCGCGCCTCGGAGCGAAACCGGTGTTCGCCGACATCGAGGAGGAGAGCTTCAACCTCGACCCGGCGCGGGTCGAAGAGAAACTGACGGAACGTACGCGGGCCGTCGTGCCGGTGCATCTCTACGGTCAGTGCGCGGAGATGGCCGCGATACTGGCGCTTGCGGCGGAGCGGGGCCTGGTCGTCGTCGAGGACGCCGCGCAAGCCATCGGCGCTCGCGACCCGGAGGGGAGACGCGCCGGAAGCATGGGAAACATCGGGGCCTTCTCTTTCTATCCCAGCAAGAACCTCGGGGCCATCGGAGACGCGGGGATGGTCACGACCCGCGAGGAAGGACTCTGGGAAACTTTGAAGCGGCTTCGGACGCACGGCGAGTCGCGCGACTACCTTCACGAGATCGTTGGAGGAAACTTCCGGATGGACGCCGTCCAGGCGGCGGCGCTCTCGGTAAAGCTCCGGTACCTCGACGAGTGGACCCGCAAGAGGCGCGAGCGGGCGCGGTGCTACGACGCTCTTTTCGCGGAGAGCGAAATGGTGGAGGAGGGTAACGTAAGAACGCCGAAAGCTCCCTCCGACCACGTCTACCACCAGTACGTGATCCGGGCTCGAGAGCGTCAGGAGCTCCGAGCTCATCTCGCGGAGGAAGGGATCGGAAGCGGGGTTTACTATCCCGTACCCCTCCACCTCCAGCCGTGTTTTCGCGATCTCGGCTACGTGAGGGGAGACTTTCCCGTCGCGGAGAGAGCGGCCGAGGAGGGTCTCGCCCTTCCCATATACCCGTCGCTCACGGACGAGCAGCAGTCGATGGTGGTCTCCGCCATCGCCGCGTTCTACCGCCGCGGCTGAAGCTTCCAGATGCGGACTATGGGTCCGCCCCTCTCGACGGCGTCGAGCTTCGCGAAAGGGATGTAGAACGCATCGGAACGGTAGAAGACCGGCTGGTCGGCCCCCGGCCTATATGGCCTATAAGGATCGAAGCTGGCGATTCTCTGTCCGTGCTCCTCGAGGAAACGCGAGAGCGAGGGATGGATTCTCGAGAACGGAAGCTCCCGGTGCTCGTGGGTGACGAGGTAACCAGCGTCCGGCGGGAGAGGGGCATCCGCGAGACAATCCCGCTCTTCGACCACGAACGCGGGAGGCCGCCTTCGGTCTTCGTTGATTGCGGGCGCTCCATAGCCGCGGCACACGAGGAGGCGCGTCTGCGGCTGAAAGTTCTCGGCGACGAACGAGGCGGCCTGGAGGCGCGTGTCCTCCCGGGCCGCGATCCGATTGAAGGCCAACGAGTCGCGAAGGGGGAGCGCGAGGAGGACGAACGCGGCGACGGCGCTCGAGACCGAACGCACTCTCGCAAACGGGATGCGCTCCAGAACAGACGCCACGAGATCCGCGGCGAAGACCAGAAGGAGCGGAACGAGGGGGACGACGTATCGAGGAAACGTGATGCGCACCGACGAGATCAGCACGAGAAACGGAAGGGCGAACGAGAGCAGTACGACGTCCGCGGCGCTTCGGCGGACGAGCGCGCGCGCGAGGCCGAGGGCCGAGGCGACGTAGAGAGGCCACCCGAGCCCGTAGGGAAACGTCAGCTTCAAGTGGTCCCAGAGCGCGAGGTCTCCCGATCGGTACAAGTAATCTTCGAGAAAGCTCATGTTGCTCCGAAACCCGCCGAATCGCAGCAGCACGTAGGGAGAGGTAAGGGCGAAGGCGGCGATCGAGGCCGCGGCCGCGAGAGCGAGCCGGGAAAGACCTTCGCGTCCTCGGTAGAGGGCGGCGACTCCAATCGGAATCACCACCAGCCCCGCGTTGTATTTCGTAGAAATCGCGAGACCGGCGAGGATGCCGGCGAGAACGAAGTTGCGTGCGGCCGTGGCTGAAGACGCCCGGCAGGCGTAGACGAGGGACAGCGTCACGAAGAGTGTCGCGAGCACGTCCACGGTGGCGAAATGCGAGTCGCGCACGTGGACGTGACAGACCGCGAGCGAGAACGCGGCGAGAAGCGCCGCCCTCGGCCGCCGGTAGGCGGCGAGAGAGAGCGCGTAGGCCGCGAGGATCGTCCCGACACCGGCGGCAGCGCTGACGGCGCGGGAGATGCGGTAGTGGAGACCGGGCCTTGTCACCGCGATGTCGAACAGAAAATCCCACGGCTCCTCGTAGCGCCCCAGGAGCTTTCCCGTTCCGTAGTACGCGTGGAGCGCGAGAGCGTCGAGATAGAAGGGGAGACTCGGATAAAAGAAGCTTCCCGGATGCCAGTTTCCCGTCGCGAAGATGGTCTGGGCTCTTCCCACGAGGCGTTCCTCGTCGGGCCGAGTCGTCGGGTGGGGAATGCCGTAGTCGAGGCCCCAGATTCGAAGAAGGGAAGCGAGGACGAGCGCGAGGCCGAGAGCGCCGAAGGTCTCGACCCGGCTCCGGCTCACGGACGATCTTCGGGTCTCTTCTGGGCCTCGATGGTGGCGAGAAACCTCAGACCCGGAAAGGGCACGAGCGCGTCCGCGACCGACACCAGCCATCCGAGCTTTTGCGGACTGCGGTTGACGGCGCGAAACGCGAAGGGAAGAGTGGCGAAGATCCCCGAGCGCCGCGTCACCTCGAATCCGCCGCTCTTGAGTAGCTCGAGGTACTCGCCGAGGGGCCGGTCACCCGGATGGCGCTCGACCGCCGAGGTCCGGGTGAGCTTTCCCGAGAGGAGGAAGCGGATTCTGGAGTGGAGGTGCGCCAGATTGGGAACGCTCAAGAGAAGGCCTCCACCGGGCTTCAGGACCCTTGCGATTTCGCGCAACGCTCCCGGCTGATCCAGCAGGCCGACGTGCTCGAGCACGTCGAGGCAGAGCGCGTGATCGAAGGAGCCGGAGTCGAACGGGAGCGCGAGAAGATCGGCCCGCCGGACGCTCGGGGACTCGTAGGCGGAGTCTACTCCCAGGATGTCCCACCCCCGCCCGCGGTAGCGCTCGACGAGGGCGCCCTCGCCCGCGCCAACGTCGAGGATCCTCGCCGTCTTCGGGATCCTCTCGAGCGCTTCATCCACCCAACGGAGCTTCCGGACGTAGATCGGGGCGTAGCTCCAATGCGGATCGAGGTGGCGGTGGTAGTCGCCGCGCTCCGCGTACTCGCCCCGTGCGGTCACGGGCTCAGGCGATCCGCTCGGCGCCGCAGTAGACGTTCATAGAGTTTCCCCGAAGGAAGCCGACGAGCGCCATGCGGGAGCTTTCCGCGAGCTCGACGGCGAGGCTCGAGGCTGCCGAGACCGCGGCGACGAAGGGGATCCGCGCCATCAGCGCTTTCTGCACGATCTCGAAGCTCGAGCGCCCGCTCACCACGAGGATCTTCCCCGAGAGCGGAAGACTATCCGCGAGAAGCGCCGTTCCCACCACCTTGTCCACCGCGTTGTGGCGGCCGATGTCCTCTCGCAGGAGGAGGAGGTTGCCTTCGCGGTCGAAGAGTCCCGCGGCATGGATGCCGCCCGTTTCGTCGAAGCCCGCCTGTCCGGCCCGCATCTTGTCGACGAGGCCGTAGAGGATCGCGGGCGAGACCTTCAAGTCGTCGTTCCGAATCGGGGGCGCCTCCAGGCGAACCGACTCGATAGTGAGCTTTCCACAGAGACCGCAGCTCGAGGCCGACACGAAGTTCCGCTGCCAGCCTCGCTTCGAGAGGGCCGAGGCGTCGGTCGAGACCACCTCGACGACGTTTCCAAAGTCGGACTTCCGCGGATGGCGCCGGTGAGAAACCGATTCGAGCTCGGCCTTTCCCTTCAGGAGTCCCTCGGTGAGGAGAAAACCGCAGGCGAGCTCCTCGTCGTTGCCGGGGCTCCGCATCACCACCGCGACGCTCTTTCCGTTCAGGCGAATCTCCAGAGGCTCCTCGACGGCGATCCGATCTTGGAGGCTTTCCCTCGAAGAGCCCGTCACCCGGTCGACGGGGACGAAAGCGGAACGCTCTTTTCGAGTCGAAACGGGAATGGGAATACCCTCCTGTGGCGCGATCTTAGCAGGATTCGCGGTCAGAGGCCGCGTGATACCGAGCCTGCATGCTCACGTCTCTCCGCGAGCTCCCGCGCCGAGCCGGGCGGAAACCAGAGCGAGACGAAGAAAGCGACGACAGCGATGGCGATCCCCACCACGAACGCCGAATGGATGCCGCCGGCGAGGGCGTTCCGAAGCCACTCGAGGGCGCCTTCGGACATGCCCGCCCGGGTCGCTTCCTGCACGATCGCGTCCGGCCTCGACGCGAGCTCGATGAGCGCCGGATCCGAGGTCGAGCGGCTTTGGGCCGTGACCTGATGGGTCAGGACCGCTCCCATCAGGGCGACTCCGACCGTGCCGCCGATGGTGCGAAAGAAAATCGACGCCGAGGTGGCGGTCGCGACGAGCGTCTTGGTGACGGAGTTCTGGACGGCGAGGAGCATGGTGACCATGGTAAACCCCAGCCCCACGCCGAGCACACCCATCGCGAGCCAGACCGCGCGATAGGACGAATCGTCGTCGAGGTTCGCGAGCAGAACGAAACCGAGAGCGAAGATGAGGCTCCCCAGGATCACCAGCGGACGGTAACCGGCCCGGAGGATGAGCCAGCCGCTCACGACCGATAGCGCCACCCAGGTGAGCATCATAGGCGTCAGAGCTGACCCCGCGCGAGTGGCCGAGCCGAAGAGAACTCCCTGGACGAAGAGCGGCACGAAGGAGATGGCTCCGAACATACCCATCCCGGTGAAAAAGCCGAGAGCGCTCGAGACGGTGAAGACCCGGTTTCGGAAGAGCGCCATGGGGAGAAGCGGTTCTTTCGCCTTCCGCTCGAGCCGGAGGAAGACGAAGCACATCGCAGCCGAGCCGAGGAGGAGGAGCGCCACGGATGCGCTGCGGACGCCGTCGCCGATCTCGATGAGGGCCACGAGGAGAAGCGTGACCGAAGCGGAAAGAGTGAGGACGCCGCCGACGTCGATGGTGTGCTCGGGCCTCTCGCGCGGGGGCTCGGTCAGCGCGCGCTGGATGACGTAGGTCGCGGCGAGCCCGAAGGGGACGTTGACGATGAAAACCCATCGCCACGACAGAAGGTCGGTGATGATTCCTCCCGCGAGCGGGCCGACCATGCTGGCGACGCCCCAGACGCCGCTGAACACACCCTGGATCCGGGCGCGATCCTCGAGAGAATAGATGTCGCTGAGAATGGTCGAGCCGACGGGAAACACTCCGCCGGCGCCGAGCCCCTGCACCGCGCGGGCGAAGATGAGGAAGGACATCGACTGCGCCAGACCCGCGAGCACCGAGCCCACGAGGAAGAGCACGATGCTCGCGATGTAATAGGACTTTCGGCCGTAGATGTCGGAGAGCCGTCCCCAAAGAGGAACGCTCACCGTCGAGGTCAGGAGATAGACCGAGAAGACCCAGCTATAAATATTGAGGCCCCCGAGGCTCGCGACCAGAGTGGGCATGGCGGTCGCCACCACGGTCTGCTCGACGGCAGCGAGAAAGATCCCGAGAAGGAGGCCGACGGTCACCCAGCTGCGGCGCCGGCGGGACAAAGGATTTCTGGCGTCGAGGGCGTCCGCCAGAGGCGCCTCCTTCACCGCGACTTCGTTCATACCTCGTTCGCGAGGAGCTATCTTATCGCAAACGCCGCGACCGACCTCGCCCGTCAGCAACTCGAGCTCGGCCTGGGTCCGAAATCTCGTCCGCTCGGGGGACGCATTCACCGGGATCGCCTCTGCGTTTTCGGGGGCTACCAGTGCTAGATAGACAACGACGCCCCGTACCCGATATAACCCTTGACGCATTATTACTTTTATAGCATAGTGGAGACGTGGCGTGGGAGGTCGATGGGACCGACGAATTCGCCAGCTGGTTCGCCGGCTTGCCGGACGACGAGCAAAGTCAGCGTGGGACGCATCGTGGAGTTGCTGGTCGAACATGGACCATCGCTGCCTTTCCCATACTCATCCGGCGTTGAAGCTTCACGCCACCGCCACATGCGTGAGCTGAGAATCCAGCATGGGGGCCGACCGTTTCGGGTGCTGTATGCCTTCGACCCGCGGCGGGCCGCGATTCTCCTGCTTGGCGGGGACAATACCGGAAGCGACCGCTGGTACGACGAGAACGTACCGAAGGCGGATGCGCTCTACGACGAGTACCTGAGAGAGCTCGAACGGGAGGGATTGACATGAAGCGTCACAAGTGGACCGATATCAAAGCCCGGGCGAAGCCTGAGATTCGGGGTCGTATCGAGGCTGAAGCACGTCGCCTATCGGACGACCTTCATCTTTCTCAGCTTCGAAAGGCCAGAGGGTTGACGCAGGAAGCGATGGCTGAGCTCCTCGGAGTCAGCCAGGCGGAGGTCTCGAAGATGGAGCGCCGAACGGAGCTCTATGTTGGCACGCTGCGAAAGTTCATCGAGGCGATGAATGGGGAACTGGTGCTCGCTGCCCGTTTCCGCGATGGCATCGAGGTCCCCATCCGATTGGTCGACGCGGAGGATGCACAGTACGCACTCACGTAGGTAGGGCCGATTGTCTAGATGTCCGTGTTCCCGCCGAAACGTCGTCAATGGGTATCCTGTGAGCCCCGGTGGGAGCCGTTTGCGTCGCGAATCGAGAGGCAGATAGCATCTCGCACGCGCCGTTACCGTGCGGTTTCGTTGCGACGCAAGGCTCGCTCTGTGGAAGTCGACGACTCAACTGACGTAACCAACGCTCGCCGGGGCTCACGGCCGGCGACCGACCCCATCGATCATCCTACGCAAATCGGACCTTATAGGATCCTTCAGGTTCTGGGCGAGGGCGGGATGGGTGTCGTCTACATGGCCGAGCAGCGTGAGCCTTTCGAGAGGAGGGTCGCACTCAAGGTCATCAAGCTCGGCATGGACACCAAGGAGATCATCGCGCGCTTCGAAGTCGAGCGGCAGGCGCTCGCGGTCATGGACCATCCCTCGATCGCGCGCGTCTTCGACGCGGGCGCGACGGACAGCGGACGTCCCTACTTCGCGATGGAGCTGGTCCACGGCGTCCCCATCACTGCATATTGTGACCGCGAGCGCCTCCGAACTCGCGAGCGAGTCGAGCTCCTCATCGACGTCTGCCAGGCCGTTCAGCACGCGCATCAAAAAGGAGTCATCCATCGGGATCTGAAGCCCTCGAACGTCCTCGTCTCGCTCCAGGACGGTAAACCGGTTCCGAAGATCATTGACTTTGGAGTGGCGAAGGCGATGGATCGCAGACTCACCGATTTGACGCTGGTGACGGTGCTCGGTCAACCGGTCGGAACCCCTTCCTATATGAGCCCCGAGCAGTTCGAGGGCTCGGGACTCGACGTCGACACCCGCACCGACGTCTACAGTCTCGGGGTGATGCTCTATCAGTTGCTCGTCGGCAGGCTCCCGTTTGAGCCGGTGGACATCGAGAAGCGAAGTCGCACCGGCCATAGAACCGATGCCCAGAGGCCGTCGACGTGCCTTTCGCGTCTCGGGTCCGAGACTACGGAGGTTGCTGCCCAGCGCGGGACGGATGTGCGGTCGCTGGCGCGACAGCTCAGAGGCGATCTCGACTGGATTACGCTCAAGGCGATGGCGGTCGACCGGGGGCGACGCTATCCCACGGCGAACGGCCTCGCCTCGGACCTCGAGAGGTATTTGAAGAGCGAGCCGGTGGTCGCTCGGCCGCCCTCGGCACTCTATCGGATGGATCGCTTCGCGAGACGCCACAAGGCCGGCGTGGCGTTCGGCGGGGCGCTCGTGGCTCTCGTCGTCGTCTTTTCCGTCGTCACCGCGCTCCAGGCCCGTCGTATCGCGCGCGAGCGCGACCGCGCGGAGCTCGAGGCCGCGAAGGCGACCTCCATCAATACCTTCCTCCAGGACGTTCTGGGCTCAGCCGATCCCTGGGAGCGGGGAGATCGCGAGATGACGGTGATCCAGGCTCTCGGTCAGTCGGTCGAAAGGATTGACGAGTCTTTCAGAGAGCAACCCCTGGTGGGGGCCGCCGTGCGTCGAACGATTGGACTTACGTACATTTCGCTCGGCCGTTACGCTGAGGCCGAACCCCTTCTCGACTCCGCCCTCGCGGCGCGGCGATCGATCCTGGGCGAATCTCACGACGACACCGTCGAGAGCCGTTTGGACATGGGAGTTCTTCGCCGAGCTCAGGGACGTTACGCGGAGGCGGAGACGATCGTTCGAGAGGTCGTTACGTCGCGACGCCGGACTCTCGAGGATGATCGTCCCGAGCTGGCATCGGCACTGAGCGACCTCGCGACGATTCTCAACCTCGAAGGAGAGTACGACAAAGCGGAGAAGGCCGAAGAGGAGGCTCTGGCGATTCGACGCCGGCTTTATGGGAAGGGTCATCTTGACGTCGCCGCGAGTCTCTACAACCTGGCCACGCTCGCCAACGACAAAGGCGACTACAAGAAGTCGGAGACCCTTCACCGTGAGGCGCTCGGTTTCCGGCGCGAAGTGCTCGGACCGGAGAATGCCGACGTCGGCCTGTCGCTCAACGCCCTCGCCGTGGTGAGCCTGAATCAGGGCGACTTTGCAGTCGCCGAGGCACTCTACAAGGAGAGCTTGGAGCTCCAGCGAAAGGCTCTGGGCGAGGAGCATCCGGAGGTTGCGATCGTGATGGAGAACCTCGGCGGGGTTTACTACCGACAGGGGCAGTACGACCGGTCGATCGAGCTCCTGCTCCAGGTGCTGGCGCTGCGTCGCAAAATGCTCGGCGAAAACCACACGGCCGTTGCCCGGACCCTCCACAACATGGGCGCCGTCTACGCGGGAGCGAAGGACTACGCGAACGCCGAGAAAGCCTATGACGAGTCGATCGCGCGACTCCGGACGACCCTCGGGGCGGATCATCCCGACGTGGCTACGGCGCTTCACAACGTCGGCCGGTTCCTTCAGGCCAAAGGTGACCTCGTGGGCGCCGAGAAAACGTTTCGAGAGGTTCTGGACATCCGGTTGAGAAAGCTCGGCGAGGTCCACCCCGAAATCGCCACCGCACGGCTCAGCCTGGGCGCCGTTCTCGTCCTGGAGAAGCGTTTCGAAGAAGCCGAGCCCCTCCTCCTCGAGGCCCGCGCCACGCGTGAGGCGGTCTTCGGCGCCGAGCACGAGGACACTAGAGCAGCGGTTCTCGAGCTCGAAAAGCTCTATCAGGCTTGGGGAAAGCAGCCGCCGACGAAGCGCTAGTCGCCCCTTCGCTTACTCGAGAAGCCATTTCCACGCGGGAACGATGCGAATTCGTCCCTCTGTCCCCTCCTCGAGCCATGTCACGACGGTACCGTTCCTGACGCGAAGCTCCTTCATCGCCTCCGAAAGAGGGCCGAGCTCTCGCGCCCGCGTCTCGGGGCGTTCCAGGGTCCACGACACCTGGATCAGCTCGCGACCGCTGCGTGAGGAAGATTCGACGACGAAGTCTACTTCTTGTCCCGTGCTCGTTACCAGGTACGTGATTCGCCCCGTGCGGCGTCGAAGGTGCATGTACGCGAGGTTCTCGAGAAGCGCACCCCGGTCCAGAGTGGCGCGAATGGACATCGCGGAAAGGAGTCCGGTGTCCACCGCATAGAGCTTTTGAGGATTCACCCGTCGTACGGCTTCGGAGTCGGAGTGGATGGGAACCGCATAGACGAGAAAAGCGTCCCGCAGATGATCCAGGTACTCGTAGAGATCGTTTTTGGTGCAGGAGACGCCCTGACTGCGGAGGGAGCTGTAGAACTTGTTCACGCTGAAGCGAGTTGCCGGCGCGGTCATCAGGTGACGAATCATCGCCCGCAGAGCGACGGTGTTGGCGATGGAATGACGCTCGACGACATCCCTAAGTAGTACTACGTCCACGTAACTCTGAAGCACCTGGCGAGACAGCTCTCGATCCAGGCTCTGTACTTCGGGGAACCCCCCCTGTGTCAGGTAGCGTCCAGCCATGCTCTGAAGCTCGCCGCGAGCCCGCGCGCCGAAGCGAGTCGTCGAGCCGGGATCGAGGTCGTGAAAGCGCAAGAACTCGCGAAAGCTGAAGGGGAATATCTCCGTGGTCAGCGAGCGGCCTCGAAGGCTCGTGGCGATTTCAGTGCCCAGAAGCTTCGAGGAAGACCCGGTGACCCAGACCTCGAGATCTTCGGCATCGAGCACGCGCCGCACGAACTTGTCCCAGCCTTCGATACCCTGGACCTCGTCCAGGAAGAGATAGCACCGCTCATCCTTGAACTCGGGAAACTTCCGGTAGTACGTGTCGAGGATGGATGCGAAGTCTTTCGCTCGAAAGGGAAGGAGGCGCTCGTCCTCGAAGTTCAGGTAAAGTAGCCTCTCCTTGGGCACGCCTTTCTTCAGCAAACCTTCCATGCGCTGGTAGCAGAACCAAGTCTTCCCCACGCGGCGCATCCCCACGACGGCCGTGGCTTTGCCCTCGACCTGGGGCGTTCGGCCGTCCCGCGGCACCGATACGGGAAGGGGGCGCTCGTGAAAGTCGTCGATGAGCTGTTCGATCGTCTCGATCACGCGCGGGATTATATCTCTTTTCGAGAGATATAATAAGAACAAAGCATCTCTGATTTGAAGGAAATGCCATCACGGGCGAATTGGATGCAGGGCCAATCGCGCCGGACGCGTCGACCGCGAGGTGCGAACGGTCTCACGAAGAATCTCGTCCGGACGAGATTTTCGAGTCGAGCGTGCGAAGCCCTTCTTGAACGTTGGGAGGGCGCTTCAGCTCTTCCGCGGTGGCCGGAAAGGTCTGAGCAAGCTCTCTAGAAGCCGGGCGGCCGTCGACTCGTGCAACGGGAGGCGATACCCAAGTAAGAGCTCGGACGTGAGGTTCGCGCTCATCACGCTTCCTTCGGGACCATGGGGTATGTCGGGATCCAGAGGGGGATTTCTTTGAAACGCGTGCAGCACGTAATGAGTCCCGTTCTGGGATATTCAATCAAGCCCCGTCCCCTTCTCGCAGCAGTCTCGGGGCGCCGATCCGGGAGCGCGGCGCGCGGACTTGCCGGCTCTGATAGAGAGCCGGGGGTTCGCACGCGTGCTACTTGTCCGTGGTAGTCCAATGGACTACAATGAACTCGTGGCGACTCAGCCGCCCATTACGGTTGTCGAAACACCAGAGTTCGTCTCACGGGCGAAACGGTTGCTGGCGGAAGGGGATCGAGAGGAACTGATCGGCTATCTCGCGCATAACCCAACGGCCGGTGATGTGGTTCCTGGCGCGGGAGGCATTCGTAAGATTCGCTGGCGACTCGAGGGTCGAGGCAAGAGAGGCGGAGCACGAGTCATCTATTTCTTTCACGGCGCGAGCGTTCCGCTGTTCCTTCTCACGGCTTTTGCCAAAAACGAGCGCGTGGACCTCTCGCAAGAGGACCGCAACAGTTTTCGACGATTGACGAAGCTTTTGGTTGAGACGTATCGGAGACCCAAATGATGAGCAGAGCAGCAGTCAGTATTCGCAAGGGCTTGGAGCAGGCCGTACGGTACGCGAAGGGTCGTGCGTCCAGGAAAGCGTATCGCGTGCACGTTCCCGCGCACGTTGATGTGAAGGCGATTCGAAGCAAGCTCGCCATGACCCAGCGGGAATTCGCCGCCCGATTTGGGTTCAGCATCAACACTCTGCGCCACTGGGAGCACGGCAAGCGCGAGCCGGAGGGGCCGACCCGCGCGTACCTCCTCGTCATCGACCGCGCACCGGCCGCCGTCCAGCGGGCCCTGCGCATCGCTTGACGCGGCAGGTCTCACGGGCGCCTCAGCTCGGCCAGGGCACGGAGGCTCGAATCCGCGGCATCTCTGGGACAGCGCCCTGCAGCGCAAAGTCAGTGGTAAGTCCGCCTGCCGCCTATCTCGAGAGCGCGAGCTCGGAGACTCGGTCCGCGAGCTTCCCTTCGGCGGCCTACTTTGTGCCGGCGAGATCGGCCTTCGAGGCCGCCTCGTCCTTGAGCGGCGCCACCTTGTCGGGATCGACGCGGATCATCAGATAGGTGATGTGGTCGTCGATCTTCGTGAACCAGTGTCCGGTGCCGGCGGGAATCACGATGACGTCGCCGGTCTTCAACTGATGGCTGACGCCGTTCTGCACCGATTTGGCGTTGTGTCCGGGGCCGTTGAGCAGGCGGACGTTCGTGTTGGTGGCGGGCCGCCGCTCCATGCCCTCCATCTCCGGCCCGGTGACGAGCGTCGCCGATCCGCTAATGACGTGATAGACCTCGCTCACCAGGTCGTGCTCGGCCACTTCGCCGGGCGTCGCGATCTTCGTCCGGTGCACGAGGCCGATGGCGACGTTCGACTTGCCGATGTCCACCGCGCGGACCTGCTGGTCGATGATCCGGCCGGCCATCGCCCGCTTCAGGTAGGCCTCGATCTCCTCGTTCGGGATGTAGCTCGCCGGACAGCCGTTGCAGGTCGGCTGCGGGTTCTGGTTCTGGTTCTGCGCGGCTACCGGCGTCGTGGCCAGCAAAACCGCGGCCAATGGGATCGAGAGTTTCGTCATGACGGTCTCCTGTTGCGCCTATTGTAGACTCGAGAAGAATCTCGACGAGATTTTCTCGGGAGAGGAACATGAAAGCGTAAGATCCCTGCCTCCCGGCAGTGAGCCTTGACGACGTGAGGGCCTCGTCACCCCTTCCGCGGGGGCTGGAACGGCCTGAGCTCGATTCGGCTCGAGAGCGCCCGGCGGTCCTGGGCGAGGATATCGAGGACGACCTCGGCGACGTCGCCGGCGGTCAGCCTCCAGGACTCCTCCTGCGAGGGAGTCCTTCCCGAGAACTCCGTCGAGACACTTCCGGGCATGACGTAGGCCACCTTGATGTTCTGGTAGCGGAGGTCGAGCATCATCGCCTCGCTCAGGCCCTCGAGTCCGAACTTGGAGGCGTTGTAGGCCGCTCCGCCGGCGAAGGCGTTTTTTCCCGCGAGGGAGCTGATATTAATGATGTCGCCGCCCCCGCGTTTCAAGAGATGCGGAATCGCCGCCCGCGAGCAATAGAAGACACCGGTGAGGTTGGTGTCGATCACTCGATCCCAATCGTCGGGCGACATCTCGGAGACCGGGGAGAAGAGGCCGATCCCCGCGTTATTGACGAGGATGTCGAGACCGCCGGCTTCCGCCGCCGCGAAGCTCATCAGAGCCTCCACCTCGTCATAGCGACGCACGTCGCAGGCCGAGCCCAGGACCCGGTGCCCTCCCCCACTCATCTCTTCTACGACGCGGGCGACGTCCGCCTCGCGGGTTCCCGAAACGACCACCGTCGCCCCGGCCTTCGCCATCTCGCCCGCGATCGCGCGGCCGATGCCTCGGGTAGAGCCCGTGACCAGTCCCACTTTTCCTTGAAGATCCGCTCTTTTCATGATCCCACCTTCCCCAGACGCCTCAGGTAAGTCTCGTGGTTCTCGACCGAGAGGACCCACTCCTCGAGCCACCTTAGAAATCCTTCTCGCGTCCGCGAGCTCTCGTGGTAGGCGTGGAAGAACTCATGATCCCGGCCGTAGTAGCCCTCGCAAGGCGCGGGATGGCATCCCCGGGGAAGGTGGACCACCGCGGAGACGAGGAAGCCTGGAATCAGCGTGCGGTTGGGATCGCTTCGAATCACCTCCGGAGACACCACCACCTCTGCGATCAGGATGACCTTGCGCGAGGCCCGGGCGGCTTCGCGGATGACGCCGAGGTTTCCGCGAACGTGGGCGTTGCCTTCGGCGTCCGCCTGCTGCACCGGCAGGATCGCGACGTCCGGCGCCAGCGCCTCGACGGCGACGAGCTTTTGTCCGGTGAAGGGACAACCGATCTCCTTCATGTGCGGGTTTTGCGCCAGAAGGTCGGTGCCGAGAGTGGAGCGCGTCGGGAGATAGGGGACTCCCGTGGCCGCGGCCTGAAGCGCGAGAGCGAGCGTCAGGTTCGAATGATCGGTGACTTCGAGCGCGTGCGGGACGCTCTCCTCGACGGCCCTGCGGAAGTTGTAGCCGGAACCCGCCGAGACGTTTCCGACCCAGGCGGCGACGACCGCTCTCGCGCAGCCCGCGCCGATGAGGACGTCGAACAGCATGTCGGAGATCGGAGCGACGAGCGTCAGCTCGCGCCGCTTCTGCCGCACGAGCTCGTATCCCGCGGCGAAGGGCACGAGAGCTTCGAGCCCCGCGCCCATCAGGACCGAGCTTTTGTCCCGGACGTGGAGGGACAGCGCCTCAGGAAGCGTGAGCTCTTTCGACAAGGCTTACCTATTCCTCCAGACGGGCTTGCGTTTCTCGAGAAAGGCCTCGAGACCCTCGAGCATGTCCTCGGTCGCGGCGAGCTCCTCACGATAGAGAAGCTCGATCTCCGGAAGCGATTCGAGCGCCCGCGCGGTCGAGGCTCGAAGCGCCTTCTTCGCGAGACGAAGCACCGCCGGGCTCTTTGATGCGAGTTTCGAGACGAGCTCGTCCACGGCGGAATCGAGATCGGCCTTCGGGACCACCCTGTTTACGAGGCCGATCGATTTCGCCTCCTCCGCGGTGAGGCGGTTTCCGAGGAGAACGATCTCATTCGCGCGCCTCGCCCCAACGAGCGATGGGTAGAGAGAGGCGCCGAGGGGTGGGAAACAGCCGAGCTCGATCTCCGGCTGGCCGAAGGAGGCTCCTTCGGCAGCGATCACGAAGTCGCAGCAGAGGGTGAGCTCCATCCCCCCTCCGAGCGCCGCTCCCCTCACCGCCGCCACGGTCACGGCTTCCGCTTCGATGAGGCTCCGGCACAGGCGATGGAAGGAGTCGATCATGTCGTCGAGCCGGTCCGGGAAGTGATCGCGCACCTCGACCCCCGCGGAGAATGCCTTTTCTCCCTCGGCCGCGAGCACCACGACCACGACGTCGTCGCGGGCGGAGACGGAGTCGAGCGC
>CAZKNR010000157.1:0-2443 GCA_964553925.1 uncultured Acidobacteriota bacterium | reverse complement strand
ATCGCGAATCCGATCCCCACGTTTCCGCCGTTCGGGGAGTAAATCGCGGTGTTGATCCCGATGACCTGTCCCTCCAGGTTGAAGAGGGGTCCGCCGGAGTTCCCCTGATTGATGGGAGCGTCGATCTGGAAGAAATCATCGAACGGTCCCGCCTGGATGTCGCGTCCGCGAGCGGAGACGATGCCGGCGGTGGCGCTCCCTCCGAGTCCGAAGGGGTTGCCGATGGCGACGACCCAGTCGCCGACTCGCGTAGCCTCGGAATCTCCGAAGCGCGCGTAGGGAAGGGTCTCCTTGGACTCGACACTGAGGAGAGCCAGATCAGTCTTCTCGTCGATTCCGACGAGCTTCGCCGGGAGCTTCTTGCCGTCATGGAGCGTCACCGTGATCTCCGACGCGTTGTTGACGACGTGCTGGTTCGTCACGACGTAACCCTCGGGAGCCACGATGAAGCCCGAGCCCATGCCCCGGAAGCTCGGCTCCCTGGGAACGTCGGGCGCGTCGAACCTTCGGGAGAGGTCACGGTCGAAGAACTTCTTCAGAAAGTCTTCGAACTCACCGCCGGTGACACCGCGAGGCGCTCCACCGGCAACGGCGATATTCACGACGGCGGGTTGAACCGCTTCGATGATGTCGGCGAAGCTCGACGGCGCCCCGGGAAGCTTCCCGGCGACGACTTCATCGACGCTCGGATTCGCCGTTACCGAAGGCGTCGGTCCGAGTTGAAACAGGGCCGCGGCTCCGAAAACGATTGCGACCAGCGGCAGCAAGTAGGATCTAGAAAAGTCTCTCATCCTGCGCATGGTTCACTACTCCTCCCATGGTTGGAGTGTAGGAAGCGCCGGCTTGCGGGAACGTTTCCGGAAGATGAAGGATTCTTAATTTATGAATCCGTTTTTCCGCATCTCTTTGGCCGCCCCGGTAGCGAGATCGTGGATGACCTTCTGGACGTCGGAGGGATTCGTTGTCTTGCTCTTCCCTGCCCAGAGCAGTTTGTCCTGAGCCAGGGAATACACCAGGGTTTCCACCATCACGACCTTGTCGGTTCGGAGGTAGCCCGGGTCATAGGCCATGCCCCAGCCGTATCCCCAGTAGCCGTAGAACGAGCCATAGTAAGGGGTCGGCGCATACCACCCCGTTCCGGGGCTGTAGGAGATCTCCTGCTCGCTCGAAATCACCCGCATGACGACGGCGCCCTCGATGTTCGCCTCCATCAGGATCTTCTTTGCCGCGTCCTTATCTTTCGCTGCCTCGCCTTTGATGAGGGTGTACGAAGCGACTCCCTGGGCTCTGCCGCGCTTCGAGATCTCCCGCGCGAGGGCGGTTTCTCCCACGCGGCGGGTAGTCTCGTCGGCGCTCACCACAACCGCCGCCACCCTCTTGTTGTCGAACTCGATGGTGCCTTCCACCGGCGCCTGCCATGAGGAAACGAACTTTGTTGAAGCGCACCCCATAAAGGCCGTTGAGGCCACGATGGCCGCCAGGGCCATCGCGGGCCCGCACTGCTTGACGAAACGACACATGAAGTCCTCCTTGCCCCCCAATGGGGCCACCCAGTCTATGTCGAAAATCGATTACTCGCAGCGAAGACTTCACATCCAGCCAGACGTCGTGCACGAAGAGAGGCTACTCCCAGCGAAGAGCCTCGGTTGGATCCATTCCCGCGGCTCGACGCGCCGGAAGGTAACTCGCGAGAAGCGCTATCGCGGCGAGAGTCACCGAGACCGAAGCGAAGGTGACGGGGTCGATGGGGCTGACCCCGAAGAGGAGAGCCGCCATCAATCGCGTCAAACCCACTGCGGCGACGAGCCCGAGGGCGAGACCTGCCAGAATGAGCGGAACGCCCTCCCGGAGCACGAGTCGATTGACGTCTCTGCGAGCGGCGCCAAGCGCCATGCGGACTCCGATCTCGCGCGTGCGCTGAGAGACGCTATAGGAAATGACGCCGTAGATCCCGACGGCGCCGAGAACGAGCGCCACGCCCGAGGCGATAGCGAGCATGACCAGCGTGAAGGAAGTACGCGCCATCGAGCTGTCCAGAAGCTCCTGAAGCGTGCGGACGTTCGCGAGAGGCAGATTCGGATTCACCGACCAGACCGCGGCTCGGACTTCGTCGAGAAACGCCGGTGTCCCGAGCCTCCGGGTGCGGATGGCGTAGACCATCGACCGCTGGGTGTAGAGCTCCTGGTCGTAGAACGTCTCGATCAGCATGGGCCAGTAAACGATGGCGGGCGGTTTCTCCGCGACCCCGTTGTCGTATTCGTTCCCGACGACGCCCACGATCTCGCGCCACGGGCCAGGAGTCTCGAAGGCTTGCCGAACGCGCTTTCCTACTGCCTTCGCGGGGTCGCCCCAGTACTCCCGCGCGAGGTTCTCCGACACCAACACGACCGGGGCACGGGTCTCGATGTCGTTCCAGGTGATCGCGCGTCCCGCTACGATCGGA
>CAZKNR010000156.1:0-9248 GCA_964553925.1 uncultured Acidobacteriota bacterium | reverse complement strand
GAAGAAGGGGCGACCCATCGGACCGCTGGACATGCTAATCGCAGCGCAGGCCTTGAGCCTTGGCGCGCGCTTGATAACCAACAACGCGAAGGAATTCCGCCAGGTACCCGGCCTCAAAGTGGAGAATTGGGTGTAACTGCGGTACGGGAAAGTGGCGGGGCGCTCGCTCGCGAGTACAATCGGGAAGCGCCGCTCGCGGCGGTTCCGGTGGGAGCGACGTTCCTCGTCCCGGCGGCCCAGCGGATCCCGCTCGAGGGCCGCGTCCTGCGCGGATCGCGCCACGTAAACGAGGCGCCTATCACCGGAGAGAGCCTGCCCGTCGAAAAGAAGGCCGGCGACACCCTCTACACCGGGACCATCAACGGCGACGGCGCCCTCGAGGCGACCTGCACCAAGGCGGCTTCGGAGACGACGCTCGCCCACATCATCCGCATGGTCTCGGAGGCGCAATCCCGCCGCGGGCCCTCCGAACAGTGGTGGAGCGATTCGCGCAGATCTACACGACCGCGGTTCTCGCCCTCACGATTCTCGTTCTCCTGGTCCCGCCGCTTCTCCTGGGCGCGCCCTGGAGCGAGTGGCTCTAAACCGGAGGTGGAGAAGTATCTGGGGAAGGTCGGAGCCTTCGAGGGCGCGATGTACGAGGCCAAAGGGTACTACCGGCCCGAGGTCGACTGCATCATGTTCACGAGAAGCCAGGCGTTCTGCACCGTCTGCCGGCGGGCGATCGAGAGAGTGATCGATTTCTACGTGAGATAGCCGTCATTCCCGAAACCGCACGACCCCGGCGCGGGCGAGCATCTCGAGGTACTCGGTCACAGCTTCGATCGAGACCGGGTTCAGCTCGGCCGACACCGCATCCCGGATCTCCGCGACCGTCCGCCGTCCGTCGGTGAAGTTCAGGACCTCGAACTGCGGCAACTCGTCGAGGGCAACGGACGGGGCGTCCGGACCCAATGTCGCGGCGAGGTGGTCGTAATAATAAAGGTTGGTTGGCCCTTGGACGCTCTCGCTCCTTACGGGGACCCTCGAGCCGGCGGTCGTGGGCTTGGGCTCGAGCGCGTCATCCGTGAGGGGAGCGTCGGAGAGCGCTTCGTAACCCGCGCGCACCGCGAGCGCGTTTCCCTGGTGAGTGGCCTCGAGGCTCTCGTTCCAGGGAGCGAGGTCGATCGCGGCACCGGTGAAACTCATGATCGACGTGAGCGCGTCTTTCTCCCGCTCGAGCGCGTGGCGGATTCGGTTCCTCGCCTCGCGATAGGCCGCGTGGATCGCCTCGCCCTCGGCTGCGGACATGTCGGCGAGGGCGCGGGCTCCATCCGCTCCCAGGCGCATGGCACTCCGGCCGGCGGTCTCCGCGAGAAGCGCCGGGGCGTCCGCGGGGCCCACGTTCGCCAGGGTGTAGCCGATGGCGGCCCCCAGGAAGGCGACGCGCTGGAGTTTGGTAGCGTCGAGGTTCTCGGGGACGTCCTTGTTGGTGTGGATGTAGACGTCGGGCCAGTCGTGAAAGTACAGCATGGGGATCCCGAACACGCTGTCGCCGAAGACCTGGTGGTCGCTTCCGAGATCGAGCCCCTGCATCTCGGCGATGAAATCCTCCTTCGTTCCCTCGGGGGAGACGATGGCATCGCCGAAATCACCTCGCGAGGTCGCGCGCCGGCTTCCATCCTTCACGTACTCGAAGAAGACCTCGCCCACGTCCCCGATGAAGCTCGGGATCGATGCGGGCGGCCGCGACACGAAGAACACCGATTTCGTCGAGGACGGCGCCCCGCCGACCATGTCCATGTGGATTCCGGCCTTCATTCGGGAGGCGATGTCGGGCCGTCTCACGAGGTAGGCGAAGCTTCCCGAGATCTCGGGAGGCCAGATGAAGCGGATCGTCCGCCTAGGGGGCGGAAGCGCTCCGTTCTTTATCAAGAGGGAGAGCGTGCGTGCGGCCTCGAGGATCGCCGCCGCGCCGCTGGCGTTGTCGTTCGCGCCCGGGCTCTGATGGTCGAGGTGGCAGGTGAAGACGATCTCCTCCTTCGCGAGGTCGGTTCCGGGGATGACCCCAGTCGCGATCTCGAAGTAGTCGGGAATGAGGCGGGCCTTCACTTCCGCGCGCAAGCGAACCGCCTCCCTCGCGGCGAGCCGAGTCTGGAGTGCCCGGGCCTGGCGGGGGCTCGTCATGAACGCGAAGGTGTTCCTCGTGTTCGCCGGGTCGAGGTGGCCCCAGCGCACGAGATCGGGGTCGTCACCGGACCAGCCCGTGCGCTGATTGGGAAAGTAGCTCAGAATTCCCGCGGCCCCGCGCTCTTCGACCGCAAGGCGGTGCACCGCCGGAAGCGAGCCTCCGGCGAGCACGATCTTTCCGCGGACGTCTTTTCCGAGGTAGTCGCTCTCCGAGCTGCCCGCGCCCACGTCAACGAGATCCGCCGTGACCTCGGCGTCCTGGCTGTAGTCCGCGAGCGCGACCTTCATCTCGCCGTAGTCCCCGAGCCTTTCGTTCCTCGGCGAGACTTCCCAGAGGCGCCCCGCCTCCGCCCTCCAACCGTAGTACGCGCGGAAGTGGCGATACAGAGTCTCCCCGTCGGCGGGAAGCTTTTCGATCTCGACACCGCTGAGCCCGAAGGCGGTTGCGCGCTCCTTCATGAGCTCGGCGGCGCGGCGGTAGCCTTCGGAAGCCTGGACGCGGTGCATCTGCGCGAGCTCCCTCACCGTGGCTTTGGCCGCGGCGCCCGAAACTTCGCCGCGAATGGCCTCGAGAGCTTCGTTCGACATCAGAGTGACCTTCCTCTGGGCGGCCGCAGGCGGAGGAAGCACGAGGAGGAGAAGGAAGAGTCGCGTCATGGAAGACCTCGCTTCGTCTACTATCCTATCGAACATGCCGAAGGCGCCGCATCTCTGGCACATCGCGGACGCGGGAGCTTCTACGTGGACTCGACTCGGGTGAGAAAGTGGCGGTACCGTTCGGTTGACCGCTCGCGCTTCGACCACTCTTCGATGCGATGGAAGTCGACGGTGTGGCGGCACGCCACGGCCACGGCCTGATCGAGGCTCTGCGGATCATTCCAGTGGTAGTAGCCGGCGAGTCGATCCATGACGCAGTCGGCCGGCGTCAACAAGCGCAGCTCACCAAAGCTCGTTGACCTTTTCGCAAAAACTCTGACGATGTCGTCGCCGACTTGCACTGGCCCAGGTGGGAACTCCACCCAGTAACGAGTGGCAGGGTGTTTCCAATATCGTGCCTCTTTGTGGAACCCGAGCTCCTCCATGGCAGGCTCCACCTTTCGTCTCAGCCCGGTCTGGATGAAATCGAGGTCGAAGGACTCATATGCGTTTTCAGTGTAGATGGAAACCACAGCGCCACCAGATAGAACGACCTCGATTCCACGGCCATCCAATGTTGCGCAAACGAGCGCGGCGACGTCCTCGCGAGTCATCTCTTCGGTGATTGCGCTCACAGTGGCTTTCCCGTTCGGCGAGGCCGGCGGCGCTCACGGAAAAAGCGTCGCTGGTCTTGCACCGGGAGAGACTGGAGGGCTTTACGTAGAACGGCTCGCACTTCCTTCGTAAAGGGATACCGAGGGTTCCACTGAAAAAGGCGCGTACGTCCCTTTAGAACGCTCACGAGCAGCCCGGCGCGCTCGAACCGCCCCAACTGGCGCTGAACCATACTGAGCGTGACGTCATCGAACGTCTTTGCGATCGCCAGGGCATAGCCCTCACTGTACTGCTCGATGTAGAGCAGCACCTTTTCCGCGGTGGCATTACCGAACAGCCCTTCCAGCATAGAGTTCCCAAGATCCCTTCCGAAAGGGATCACCTTACTTTAGGGTAATATTACCCTAAAACAAGGTTATTGCCAAAAAGAGGTTGTTCCAATGTGCAAGGGTGCGCTCAGCGCTTTGCGACATACAGCGTCTGGAGAGCCCGGCCCACGGGACCGCTTCGATCGTGGAGCACGGTTTCCGTGAGCCCCACTCCCGACGGGTCGAGGATCGTCCGCGAATCCATCCCGACCCACTCTCCCTCGGGAGCGCGATGGAGAAAGACGTTGAGGTCGGTATTGACGAACAGGTACTCGCGCGGGTCGAGGGCGCAGCTTACACCGTTCGCCGAGTCGGCGGCGACGAGGACGCGGACGAGAGGGGAGGGCTCTTCACCCGGGAGCAGCTGGACTTTCATCTTGAGCCAGGCGATCGCCGGTCCCGCCTCCCGGAAGCTTCCTTGAAGGAAACGCCAATCCATGTGGGTGTGATAGCCCACCTCCGCGACTTCCGGGAAGAAAGGCTCCCAGCGGCCGGTTTCCGGGCCGGGGAGCGCCCCCCGCGGGGGCTCATCGACGGCGAGCGAGGCGGTTCGCATTCGCCAGGCTCGAGCTTTCAAGACGGCCTCTCCCCTCGATGTCATGACGGCCTCGAGAAGCTCCACCCGCTTTCCCGGCCGGGCGACCGCGACTTCGACCTCGAGCTCGGCGATGGGGACCGGGCGCAGGATGTCGATCGTCACCCGCACGATGCGAGCGTCGTCCCGTGGTTGGAAGCGCTCGAGGGCGCGGCCGAGGAGTCCCGACGGCGGGCCCGCGTGCTGGTGCGCGTCGTCCCAGGGACCTCGAGTGGCCTCGGTCGAGACGAACGCAGACCCTCGGGAGACGAAAAACGAATCAGACACGCGCTATCCCTCCGATGCGAACGCCCAGTATAGTTTCTTCCTTTGGATGAGAGGACAGTATGAGCTTCATCGAAACCATTCCCGTCGCCGAAGCGACCGGCGACGTTCGGCTCATGTACGAGCAGAACCAGGCCCGGCTCGGCTACGTTCCGAACTTCGCCAAGGTCTTCAGCCTGAGGCCTCAGGTCATGGACGGCTGGGCCCACCTTCAGAAGAGCATCCGCTCCACGATGGACCTGAGACGCTACGAGCTCGTGACTCTTGCGGCCGCGCGTGCTCTCCGGAGCTCCTACTGCTCGCTCGCGCACGGAAGGGTGCTGGAGACGCAGTTCTTCTCGGCCGACGATGTGACCCGAATCGCGCGCCGCGACGAGGGTTCGCCGCTCGACCCGGCGGAAGTCGCGGTCATGGCCTTCGCCGAGAAGGTCGTGCGGCAGGCGGACGGCGTGACTCGAGAAGACGTCGAGCTCCTTCGAAGCCACGGCCTGACCGACGGAGAGATCTTCGACGTCGCCGCGGCGGCGGCGGCCCGGTGCTTTTTCAGCAAGATTCTCGACGCCCTCGGAGCCGAGCCCGACGCAAGCTACGACGCGCTGGCGCCGGATCTGCGCGAGGCCCTCACCGTGGGCCGGCCGATCAGCCGCGAGGGAACAGAGACCCTTACTTCGTGAGCAGTCGCGTGCCGCAGTTCATGCAGAAGGAGTCGGTTCGACGTCCTTTGGTGCCGCACTCGTGGCAGAAGATCGGCTTCTGACCCTCCGACTTCGGTGCGGAAGGTCGAGCGCTCCCGCGCCGTAGCGCTTGCAAGAGCGCGAAACCGAGAACCCCGACGGCCAGGCCGCCCGCGGCAACGAGCCAGGAGGACGGCGTCCCGGTCGACTCGGTCTTCGTTTCCGGAACGGACGGTGGCGGAGGGGACGCGGGGGGCGCCGAGAGCGATGGAGTATTCTTCGCGTACCGGACGTCGACTCCAGGTCTCGCCGAGGCTTCCTGTTGGCCGAGCTCGACGAGAGCGTACGTGAGTCCGTCCTCTCCCTCCCACTGTCTCCTCGGTGCGGGCGATACGCGAAACTCCGAAGCCCCTGCGGGCCGCTGAATCTGGAACGAGAGGGCGCCCACGTCGACTCCGCCGGGCCAGTCGAAGCGGAACGACCGCTCGCGGTCGTTGAACTCTATGTCGGAGTAGAACTCGAGTTGTCCCTCGCGGCTCCCCAGGCGGGCGATCACCATCGCCCGCTCTGCCTCGACGCGACGAGTGAATTGGGCGACGAACAGAGACCCCTTGTCGTCGCGCCATGCGACGGCGTGGGGCTCTCCCACGTTTGCAGGAAGGGGTACGGCGACGGGGACCGACAAGTCCGCGCCCGCCTTCAAGCGGAAGCGATACATCACGAGCGTCGAGGCCCGGTCGTACTCGGGCCAGAGGTCGATCTTCATTTCTTCGAGAGCCGTAGTCTCGACCTGGCCGTCCACCCGCACAGGGGCGAAGGCGATGACCAGCGCCACGGAAGGAAGAATTCGCCGCGCCCGACGCAACATATCGCCGCCGATTCTAATGGATCGGACGGAGTTGGGGTACGATCGGCTCATGAGCGCTTTCGCCCTCTTCGTTCTCTTCTTTCTTCTCGGGCTCGCCTACGACGTCCCTCGGGACTGGAAGACAGTCGAGGCAAGCTCCTCGATGCGCCTCGCGCAGTGGAGCTACGGCGCCAAGTCGGAGATCGTCGTCTTCTACTTCGGCGAGGGTCAAGGCGGGAGTGTCGAGGCCAACCTCGATCGATGGTACGGTCAGTTCCAGCAGCCGGACGGCGGTTCGACGAGCGAGCGCGCGAAGGTGACGAAGTCGAAGGCGGGCGAACTCTCGATCACGCGGGCCGACGTCGAGGGGACCTACGGCGCACCGGTACGGCCTGGTGCCGCGGAGCGTCATCACGAGCCGGGCTACCGCATGATTGCTGCCGTCGTCGAAGGCCGCTCGGGGCCGTGGTTCATCCGTTTTCTCGGGCCCGCGAAAGAAGTTTCGGCTGGGGAGACCTCTTTCGATGCGTTCTTGTCCGGGCTTCGGCTCGAGTGAAAGGGGCTCTGCTCACTTCGGCTGGATCGACCAGAGGTAGTGGGCGAGCTCGCGCATCATTCTATTGGCATCGTCGCCGCTTTCCGCAGTCGTCTTGAACGCGGCGCCCCAGGCCGGCATGTCTTCCGTTCCATGGCCGCGCACGCTCCGGCCATGGTCGATGGTCTTCATCACCATCTCGAAAGGGAACGTGCCGCCGTTTTTCTCGCTCAGCTTGGTCAAGTCCGCGGGGGTGACTTTCAGGTCTTTGGCCAGAGGACCATCTCCCTGTGCCGTCTTTCCATGGCAGGCGCCGCAGTAGGTCCGAAATAACAGTTGGCCATCCATCGCCAAACCTTTGTCCAGGATAGCGTCCTGCGCTCTCGCTGAAACACAACTCGCCAAAAGACCGGCTGCGACCCAGGAAGAAACTCTCATCATTTTTCTCCCCTCCACTACTACGAGTGAGTGCAAACCCCAGGCCAGGCTTCAAGTACCCGCGGACGGGGCATTTCCGACTTTTCGGTATTCTCGAGGTGGGTGTTTTTGCGCAGGAGGCGGGAACTCTCTCACTCCTCCCGAAGAACGTCGAGCGGATTGAGCGATGAGGCCCGACGCCCCGGGATGTAGCAAACGACCGCGGCCACGGCGAGAAGGACCGCCGCCACGGTCACGAACGTGAGGGGATCGCTCGCGGTGACGCCGAAGAGAAGGCTCGAGAGAAACCGCGCGAGGAGGAGAGCGCCGACGATGCCGAGCGACAGGCCCGGACCCACGAGGAGCAATCCATCGCTGAGCACGTCGAGAAGAATCCGCCCCGGAGCGGCGCCGAGCGCCATGCGAAGGCCGATCTCGCGAGTTCGGCGGCTGACGGGAAAACCCATTACGCCGTAGAGGCCGAGAGACGCAAGCGCGAGCGCCACGAGGGCGAAGGATCCCATCGTTCCCATGGTGAAGCGGTGGGTCGCGAGTGCCGAGGCGCGATAGTCGTCCATGGGCCGGATCGAATGGATGGGCTGTGAGGGCTCGAGGGTCCTCACTCTCTCGCGGACGGCGCTCGAAAGGGTCTCGATCGGGAGCTCGCTTCTGATGGCGAACGTCATCGTCCGCTGCGGCGATTGGGAATGGGGAAGGAAGATCTGCTCCTCTCCCACGACACCCGCGTCTATGTGGATGTCTCGTCCTCGAATCGAACGAGAGCGATGTATCGAGCGGCGAGGAAATCGACGCCCAGGCGCACCGGGATCTGGCGTTTGTCGATAATGCCGCCGAGGCGTTCCGCTGTAGTGCACAGGATGACTTTGGGAGGTTCCATCCGATCGCCCACCGGATCGGGTCGATGTCCTTCGGCCAACAATTCTCCCGCAGTCTTTTCCGTCAGTTCGTAAGCGGCGCTCGTGTCAGCCAAGAGCCTCCGCAGCCGATGCCACATTCCTTTCGCGTGGTTCCGCTGGCGGTACTCCCAGGCGCGAATGGCGGCCCGGCTCCGCAGAACCCTTACGCGTTTCTCGAGCGACTCCCTCACCTCGAAGCCTCGTTCACTCGTTCCAGTCTGCGAAGGAGAGCCGCGATGCGCGCGCGATGAGGGCCCGGGTCGGGCATTCCCGGCCGGGATTCCATCAAGGACAAGATGGCCAGGTTCGAGCCTATGGCGTGTCGATGCTCGGGGGCCAGCGCGCCATAGGTTTCGTCGACCTCCGCAAGATCCTCTTCGCGCGCGAGGACGAGAAGGGCCAGGGCGACCAGCAGGTCGCGGTCGCCTTTTTCACCGCTTCGGTCCGTGAGCAACTTCTCGACCAGCAGGCCAGCCAGGCGGGGGACCGGGATGGTGAGACCGGCAACGAGCACCGGAGTACCGGGCCGCACGAGAGACAGGGCGCCGAATACGAGCAGGGGCAACTCGCTGTCGTCGAGAACGTGCGCTTCCATGGGGTCTTTCAACGTCGGATCCATTCCGATGAAGTTCACTTCGATAAGGTCCGAAGTGTCGGGTATCCAGACCGACGGCTCCTCGACCGACGGATGCAGACCCTGAACCCTGCGCAATCGCTCTTTCACCGCGGTGAGGCGCTGGACCGGGATCGCGAGATCGACGCCCTGGGAGACGACGAGGGTTGCCGCGGCGTTCGGCTCGAGCAGATTGGGGACTTCGGAACCTACGACGAGCACGCCGGCCTCCTCCAGCACCGGCCGGACCGCCTCGAGGGTCCGCAGAAGCCGACGACGGAACTCCACGACGGCAGTATAGGGAGACCTACGCTGAGCGACAAACGAGCGCACAGACGAATTCTCAGGCGCGTTTTTTGATCTGATGAATCCGCTGATGGGAAAGCCCCAGCAAGTCGGCCTGGTCACGCGTGCTCAGTTTCAGGCGCTTGCTGAGCTGGTTGATGGCCTTCTCGAGTGCCCCGGCGCTTCGCTTTTGAAGCCTTGCTGCGGTGCGCCGACATTCAGCGACCTTTCTAATCGTTTGCTGAACGTCCTTGGGAAGCACTATCTGGTCGCGAATTTCGATGCTCTTGGCATCCTCTATAAAGAGAGCCAT
>CAZKNR010000155.1:0-7475 GCA_964553925.1 uncultured Acidobacteriota bacterium | reverse complement strand
TGGCGATTCGACGCGCGGGGAGACGCCGCGACTTTTGCGAGCTCACCCTGGTCTCGACGCTCAGCCCGTGCTCGATGTGCTCCGGGACCGCGGTCCTCTATCGCATTCCCGTCGTGGTCATCGGGGAGAATCGGACGTTTCTGGGCGAGGAGGAGTGGATGAAGCGCCACGGAATCGAGATTCACGTTCTCGACGACGAGCGCGCCGTTTTTTGGATGGAGCGATTGAAGCGCGAAAAGTCCGACCTGTGGGCGGAGGACATCGGCGAGTGAGCCACATCAAGAAAGACCTGTTCAAGTTTTTTCGGGACCTGTCGAAGAACAACGACCGCGACTGGTTCCAGCGGAACAAGCCGCGCTACGAGCGGGAGGTCAAGGAGCCGCTCCTTCAATTCATCTCCGATTTCGGTCCTCAGCTGCGGCGAATCAACCCTCACCTCGTCGCCGACCCGAGGCCCGTGGGCGGCTCGCTCTTCCGCATCCATCGCGACGTGCGTTTTTCTTCCGACAAGAGCCCCTACAAGACCCACGCCGGTGTTCGGTTTCCGCACGAGGAGGGCAAGACCGTACACGCGCCTGGCTGCTACCTGCACCTCGAGCCGGGAGCGGTTTTCGCGGCGGCGGGCATCTGGCATCCCGACCCCGTGACCCTGAAGAAGGTGAGAGACGCGATCGCCGCGGACTCGGCAAGCTGGAAGCGCGCGGTTTCGCAGACGCTGAAGGGAAAGTGCACGCTCGGAGGCGAAGCGCTGAAGAAGATCCCGCGAGGCTACGACCCGGACCACCCGTGCGCTGAAGATCTCAAGCGGAAGGACTTCATCGCCTACATCCCTTTCACCGAGAGCGAGGTCTGCTCGAAGGATTTCATGAATCGATTCGGCAGGGCCTGCACGACCATGAAGCCCGTTCTCGGGTTCTTGAGCCGCGCCGTCGGCGCATCGTGGTAAGCGTAGGCTGGTAGGCCGCTTCACTCGGGTGCGAGAAGATGCCGAACGATCAGTTGCTCCTCGACCAGCTCTCCCTTCAGCAAGTGGCGCTGGATGATCTCTTCGAGCACCGGAGGGTCGCAGCCCGCGTACCAGGCGCCCTCGGGATAGACCACGGCGACCGGCCCGCCTTCGCAGATGCGCAGGCAGTTCGCCTTGTTCCTCTGGATACCGCCCTGCTCCGAGAGACCGAGCTCCTTGAGGCGTTTCTTCAGGTAGTCCCACGCGGCAAGCGAACGTTCCTTGTCGCAGCACTTGGGCTTCGTCTGATCGCAGCACAGAAAGATGTGGCGGCGCGCCGAGGGGATTCCCACGGACTCCGCCTTCTCCCGTTGTGAGTCCCTGACGTCGTCGCTCATGCGAACGTCCTCACCAGGCCCACGACCACTCCCTCGACGTGGACGGAGGAGGGCTCAGCGATGATGGGAGTGAAGCGCTCGTTCGCGGGGCGGAGCTCGACCTTGTCCCCCTGGCGGTAGTAGCGCTTCACCGTCGCTTCCCCGTCGACCAGGGCAACGACCGTCTGGCCGGCCTCGGCGTCTTCCCGGCGCTGCACTACCAGCAGATCTCCGTCCCGAATCCCATCCTCCACCATGCTGTCTCCTCGCACTCGGAGCGCGAAATGCTCGCCTCGCCGCAGCATCGCCTCCGGCACGTCGACCGTGCCTTCGACCTCCTCCGAGAGCAAAGGCTTTCCCGCGACCACCGAGCCCAGGAGCGGAAGTGCCGCCGCCCTATGAACCTCCGCCGCCTCGACGATCTCCAGCGCGCGCTTCTGGTTTTTCCATGGCGAGCGTATGAACCCTTTGCGATGGAGCTGAAGGAGATGCTTGCGCGCCGAGTTCAGCGAGGCGAAGCCGAACTCACGCCGGATCTCGTCGTAGGAGGGTGGCATGCCGTGCTCGCGGCGATAGTCTTTCAAATACTGCAAGACCGCTCTTTGCTTGGGAGTCAAGTCCATGAAATCGAGATTAGGTGCAAGTATGGTATAAATCAACCACAAGATATTGCTGCTTCAAGCGCCAGAAACTACCAAGGGTTGCACAAGAAGCTGGAATGAAAGTCCGGCTGAACGGTATTCTGGAGCGGAGGTGATCTTCATGGATCCCCGGTACTACCAGATCGCGACCCTGGCTTCGCTTCTGACCTGGGGCCTATTCGGGCTCCGGTTCGACATCCGCTGGGATGTCGCCGTCGCCATGGTAGTCTCCGCCTTCGCTACACAGTGCATCGCGAGCCGGGCCGTGAACCTCCGTTTCGATCCCAAGAGCGCCCTCATCTCCATTTTGTCGCTCTGCCTGCTCCTTCGGACCAACACCCTCTCCCTCGCCGTGCTCGCCGCCGTTCTGACCATCGGGAGCAAGTTTCTTCTTCGCATCGACGGCAAGCACGTCTTCAACCCCACGAACTTCGGGATCGCGGTGACGATGGCGGCGACGGGTGCGGTCTGGGTATCGCCCGGTCAGTGGGGCACGGGTACCTTCTTCGCCTTTCTCATGGCCTGTCTCGGAGGGCTCGTGATCCACCGCGCCGCGAGAAGCGACGTCACCTACGCGTTCATCGCGTTCTACGCGATGGTGCTCTTCGGCCGCGCGCTCTGGCTCGGAGATCCCCTCGGAATCCCCCTTCATCAGATGCAAAACGGCGCCTTCCTCCTTTTCTCGTTTTTCATGATCTCCGATCCCAAGACCACTCCCGAATCCCGCGCGGGACGCATCCTCTTCGCGCTCGCCGTCGCTCTCGGCGCGGGCTACGTTCAGTTCGTCCTTTTCCGCCCCAACGGCCTCATCTGGTCTCTCGCCCTCGTTTCGATGACTACACCTCTCTGGAACCGGCTCTTGCCCGGGAGGCGCTACGACTGGAATTCACAGGGAGCCTCTCCCCCACTCGCCGAAAGGAGCTTCGCATGAAACGCCTGCTGCTCGTCTGGGGCGCCGCCCTCCTCCTGGCCCTCACGTTCCTCCATCCCGGCGTCCGCGCCTTCTGCGGCTTCTACGTCGCCAAGGCCGACGCGCGTCTATTCAACCGCGCTTCTCAAGTGGTCCTCGTCCGCAACGACGACAAGACCGTCCTCACCATGGCGAACGACTTCAAGGGAGACCCCAAGGAGTTCGCTGTGGTCATCCCCGTCCCCACGTTTCTCGAGCGGGATCAAATCCACGTCACCGACAAGAAGTTCATCGACCACCTCGACGCCTTCACTGCCCCGAGGCTCGTCGAGTACTTCGACGAGGACCCTTGCAGCCCCCGCATCGCCTATGAGTTAGCTCTCCCGGCGGCGGCGTCCCCAGACATGGCCCAACGACAGCGCGCGAACGCGCTCGGAGTGACGATCGAGGCTGAGTACACCGTCGGGGAGTACGACATCGTGATCCTCTCGGCCAAGGAGTCGAGCGGCCTCACCACCTGGCTCACCGAGAACGGATACAAGCTTCCTCCCGGCGCTTCCCGCGTCCTCGGAAGCTACATCAAGCAGAACCTCCGGTTCTTCGTCGCCAAGGTGAACCTCGAGGAGCAGTCGAAGCTCGGATTCACTTACCTCCGTCCCCTCCAGATCGCCTACGAGTCCCCCAAGTTCATGCTCCCCATCCGCCTCGGGACGGTGAACGCCGACGGTCCCCAGGATCTCCTCCTTTATACCCTCACCCGCAGGGGACGGGTCGAGACCACGAACTACCGTACGGTGAAGCTTCCCACGGGGATGGAGCTACCCCTCTTCGTCAAGAGCGAGTTCGGCGATTTCTACAAGGCGATGTTCGACGAGCAGGTGCGCCGAGAGAACATGAAGAGCGTTTTTCTCGAGTACGCCTGGAACATGGGATGGTGCGACCCCTGCGCCGCCGAGCCTCTCTCACTGGAAGAGCTTCGAGAGCTCGGGGTCTTCTGGCTCCAGGGCAACGCTCAGGAAGTCTTCGTCACCAGGCTCCACGTCCGCTACGACGGCGAGCACTTCCCCGAGGACCTCTCCTTCCAGGAAACCTCGGACAGCGAGAACTTCCAGGGACGCTACGTCCTCCGGCATCCCTACAAGGGCGAAGCGCGCTGCGAGGCGGGCGCTCGATATCGTTCCGACCTCCGCGTCCGCCAAGACCAGGAAGCGCAGACCCTCGCGTCTCTCACCGGGTGGGACGTCGCGATGATCCGCAGCAAAATGAATCTCGCCGGCGACGATCCCGCTCCCGCTCCCGAGAGCTGGTGGCAGCGTCTGTGGAAGAAGAACTAGCTTTCCGGAATGAGCAGAATCCAAGCGCTCATTCAAAGGGGATGGCGGTATTATGGATTGTATGAAGTTCACTGTAGTCCTGGCCCCTGAAGAGCGCGGTGGTTTCTCCGCGATTTGCCCCGCCCTCCCTGGCTGCATTTCTGAAGGCGACTCTCGGGAGGACACTCTGGCGAACATCCGAGAGGCCATCGTCCTTTGCCTCGAAGTGCGCAAGCAGGAAGGTCATCCGGGACCGGTCGAGACGCCGGAGCTCGTCGCCGAGGAGATCCGGGCCTGCCTCAAAGACCGTGCTGCAGAAGGCTTGCCTCTTACGATTGAAACTCAGGTCGTGGACGTGGCGGCAGAAGTCGCCGCCTGATGGCTTCGCTTCCGGCGGTCTCCGGTCGTGAAGTCGTAGCGGCCTTCGAGAAAGCCGGGTTCGTGCTTCATCGCCAGCGTGGAAGCCACCTCATTCTGACGAAGCCCGACCATCCTCTGACGCTTTCCGTGCCCGACCACCGCGATTTGAAACCCGGCACGTTGCGTGCCTTGATTCGAAAAGCGGGTTTGACCGTAGAGGGCTTCGTGACACTCCTTGATTGAGGCGCTTGGACGCCCTTGCTTGCCGCGTCGGCAAGGACTGCCCTATTCTTCCCCATGCGTCTTTCACCCGGGGCCCGGCTCGGGCCCTACGAGATCCGCGCGCTCCTCGGTGCTGGAGGCATGGACTCCCCACTCCTGGTCAAGCGGAAACCTTCTTTCTGACGTCTCGCGCTCGATCCTCTTTTCCCTGCGGTGTACAACGAGTTGGCCTGGCCTCTGCAATGCGCGCGGCGTGACGGGGAGGCGGAGGCGCTATACAAGAAGGGCCTCGAGTTGGATCCGAGCTTCCCGCACACCTACATACTTCTTTCGGGCATTTATCTCTCGAGGGGTCAACCGCAAGAAGCGATTTCCGCGGCGGAGAAGTCGGCATACCTCGTTCCCGCGCTGAAGGTGGTTCAGGCCAATCTCAGTTTCATCTATGGTATGGCGGGTCGGCGAGACGAGGCGCGAAAAATTCTGGAAGGCTTGGAACGCCGACTCCAGTCCGAGTACGTCTCGCCGGTCGACCGGGGCGCGATCTACTGGACGCTCGGTGAAGAAGAGAAGGCGATGGACCTCCTGGAAGAGGGGTTCGAGGAGGGCGACTTTCGGATGGTATTGCTGAAGGTTGCATTCAATTACGATCCCTTGCGGTCGAAACCCGCGTTTCCAGGATCTTCTCCACCGGATGAACTTCCCGAATTGACCCTCTCGAACTGCTCGGTTCTAATCGGGATTGAAGTGGACGATCGGATAATCGGGATTGAGCGGTTGATCTTTTTCGGCCAGCTCCTCGAACTTCCTGAGGAAGTCACCATCGGACATTCGCAGATAATGTTGGGGCCAGGTGATCATCCCCGCGAATGGCCGCCCCTCGCTCAGCCAGCGATTGGCGATGTCGATCGCCGGCTGGTCGTTCGTCACAAGGACTCGGCCGAGCTCAGCCGCTTTCTCGAAGTGGAGGTTATCGGGAGTCCTTTTGGGGAATAGGTCGATGGCTCGGACCACGTCCCAGCCACGCGATTGGAGAGCCTTGACGAGGCTTCCCCGTCTGTCGGCATCCGTGTAGATGGGGAAGCGAGCCACGCTAACGCGGAGTCGAAGAACGGCGTTTGCTCAGGAACTCCTCTTTTTCGCGCTCGTACCTCTCGCCCCAGGTTCTGTCTTCCTGGATGTAGCCTTCGATCTCGTCCTGGTGGTCGTAGTAGTAGGCGAGCGCCGCGTGCACCTGAGCCAGGGTCAAGGGATACTCCTCGAGCATCTGCTCCGGCATATAGCCCTGTTTGTGGAGGTAGACGATATTGAGGACACGCACACGTGTGTCATCGATGGCCGGTCGTCCTCCGCACACCCCAAGAACCTTCGTGATGTGGGAGTACACGTACCCCGCAGGTAATTCGACCTTCGGATCCGTCTGGGTCGCCATGGCTTCCTCTATTTTACCGCGACCTTGCCTTTCTTCGCTTGACGGGGCTTGACGGGGCTTGACGCGGCTTTTGCCGGGGATGCGCCCGTGACGACCTCCTTCAGATCACGGACGTCGACCTTGAGGTACCGCGCCGTGGTCTGGATGTGATTGTGTCTCCGCGGAGCTCGAGGAAAGCGAAGAAGCCGCGCACGCTCGAAACATCCAGATGATACCGCCCTGACTAAAAGCCCAACGAGACGAGAACGCCTTTCTTGTCACGCGTGAACAGGGGGACGATCGACAGCTTCCTATCGGATGCGGCGCTCGGCGCTACATAGACGACCTCGCGCCCTCGGTGCAGAGCGTCGAACAGGGCTCCGAGACCCGCTCCCGCTCCGGCGTAGACGCCCGCCAAAAACAGGACGCATGCGGCGCTGTCGTTGCCGTCCCCCGAGAGGGCAACACAAGTGGCCAAGGTCAGGCCTGTGCCGACGCCCGCACCGATAAGAGCGCCATTGGCGAGGGAGTCGTTGACCCTCACGTCGATCTGACGGACTTCGCCTCGGGACAAGCTGAACGTCTTGCCGCCGACTCGGAGCTCGTCACCATCGAAGTCCTCGATACGACCGGTGATCGTTCCACCGCTCGGCGTCCGCAGGGAGATCGTGTCGCCGTATCGCATTCGATAGGAGAGCCCCTCTGCCGATCGAGACACCTCAGGAGGTTTCTCCCTGCGCTCCTGTGCCGAAAGGGGCACGCTCCCGACCACGAAACCCCACGAAACTAGAATCAACGCTGCTCTACGCATCTCCAGCCTCCTTGCGATTACTTTCGAGACAAGCAATGAGCGTGCCATCGCTACAAGTGGCTGTCGAAGGAGAGCTTCTTTTCAGAGTTGAAGGGAGCCGGCTATCCGTATCGATAGAGCCCTAGCCGATTGGATTGCCCGAGGAACGTCAACCACCATCCCCGATGGTGGCCGCGGTCATGGATGTAATAGATTACCGGGATGAACCAGGCCTACATCGCAGTCATGCTTTGCCTCGCTTCGCCCCTCGTCGCGCAGACCAGAGCGCCCGGAAACGACAGCATTCGAAAGGACGCGCTCAAGGCCGACCTATTCTTCCTCGCTTCCGATGAGATGCGGGGACGGCTCACCGAGTACCCAGAGAACCGTCTTGCCGCGCTCTTCATTCGCTCCCGGTTCGAGCGGCTCGGTCTGAAGCCCATGGGTCCGGAAGCGTCCTTCTTCCAACCCTACGTGCTCTCGAAGGCGAGTCTCGGCGAAACGAACG
>CAZKNR010000154.1:0-22907 GCA_964553925.1 uncultured Acidobacteriota bacterium | reverse complement strand
CGCTCGTCAGCGTGATGAAAGTGCTGTTTCCGCTCACGGCGCCGATCTGGTAGAGGCGCCCGTTGCTGGATCCGACCCACAAAAACTCCCGGCCCGGCGGGTACGTGGGGATCGAGGCTCCCGGCACGTCGGCCTCCCAGTTGAGAACGACATCCGTTCCCGAGTCCTGGATACGCCGGACCGTGTCCCGGGACGAAAAGTAGAGCTCGTTGCCTGAGAAATTGGGGAATATAAATCCTTTGATGGCCCCGCCGGGCGCGTGGTAGGGGAAGCTCCCCTTGGGCGCCCCGTCGCGAATGTCGAGGGCATGGACGAAGCCGGCGTTCGTCCCGACGTAAAGATCGAGGCCGCGCTGGACCGGACTTCCCGAGATGCTCTCCAGCGGCGTCGACCAGAGCTTCTCTCCTGTGAGGAGGTCGACCGCCCAGACGGTATCGGCGCCCGCCGTAAACTCGTGGCTCGCGAAATATGCGGCCCCGTTGTTGTAGTCGATGGTGGGCCCGCCGGCGATGATGCCGATTCCCGTCCCACTCGAATCGTCGAAGCGCCAGACCTCCTGGCCGTCCGAGATATTGACGGCAATGATGGCGTTCCGCTCGCCGGCGTTTCGAGTGCCGAAGTAGACGATGTCGTCCGGCCCGCGGGAGAAAATGGAGAACCAGCCGCCGGGCGCTCCGGTGAGCATTCCGTAGTCCGCCGACTTCCAGAGAAACTCGCCGGTGTCGGCGTTGAAGCAGCTGAGAAACCCATCCTGGGTGGTGATGAAGGTCACGCTGTGACCGTCCCACGGACCCGTGGAAGGAACTACCGAGGGCCGGTGCTGGGCGATCTCGCTCAGACCGAACGGGAGAGCGTCCGCCGCCCACATTCCTCCGTCGCGCCCGCGCTCGAGAGGGTAGAGGTTCTTATCGTTCGAGAGCACCAGGAGAACCGACCCGATACCCGGAGGAGACATGAGCGTCGCGCCCGCGCGGGTGACGAATCGCCAGCGGATCGCGCCCGAGGTGTCGACCGCGGTTACCGCGAGGTTCGCTCCCAAAGACCAGTCCAGGCCGTCGAAGACGAAGGCGGTGTAGAAATGGTTCTGGCCGAGCGGAAGCCCGGTGTGGACGACGCGGCTTCGCTCTCCCGCGTCTCCGCCCACATCGACGACGAAGAGCGGCGGCGGGCCGAAGTCGGTGTGGGTAGTGGCGAAGCGGTCGCGCCTTCCGATGATCCGCGTGAGCTCGTAGCCGCCGAGAGGCGGATTCATGAACTCGACGAGATTCTCGCCGTTCCTCGACGTCGCGGTCAGGAACGAGACTTCATCCGCGAAAGCGATCTTCGAGAGCAGAAGTACGCAAAGGAGAAGATATCGCTTCATCGCTTTATGGGCCCCCACCAAGATTTCGGCACGCCGGGAAACCGCATGTTAGAAAAGCGACCCGGTTGAAGTCAAATGGCGCTGTGCTAGTCTTCCGCGAAGGCGCGAACGCGCGAAGGCGCGAAGGCGCGAAGGCGCGACAGTCGAATGCTCATCCTGCTCGTCCTCTTGATGGTCCTCGCGGCCTGCGGAAAAACCGGGGAAGAATCTTCGGAGCCGCTCGACTCCCGGCTCGAGCCCTCGGCACCGGCCCCGGAAGAACGGCGCCCCTTGCGCGAGGGGTTCACGCAGAGGCCGCCCCGAGAGACCCCGGGGCTTCCTCCAGCCGCAGAGCCGCTCTTGAGCGATCTGGAGCGAGCGGAGCTCGAGTCCAGGACCCCCGTGGTCTCGGAGGAAGACCTCGAGAGGTCGCAATCGGATCTCCTGGCGCTCGTGGATGAGTTCGAGAGGTCAGGGGACGAGCGGGCTCTCGTCGCCCGAATTCGCTCGAAGGCCGCCGAGAATGCGAGGGAAGGGCGGGTGAGCTACCGCACGGCCGAGGCGCTCTTTCGCGAGTTCCTCTTTCCGAACGACGAGAAAGCGGTGGAGGAGCGCTATCGCGGGAAGGTGGTGGTGCTCACTGGCGCGGTCGCGCCCCACAACATGGTGGATCTCGCCGACGGCTTCAAGCTCGTGGAGCAGACTCCGTACGTTCACGAGCCCGTGCTTCTGGCGACGGACTACGAGCTCTCGTTCGTGCGGTGCCACCTCGCCCGCCGCGAGCTTCAGAAGCTCCGCGACTGGCAGGAGGTCCATCTCCTGGGAATCGTGGAAGGGAAGCTCCGCGGCGACCTGGTGCTGCGCCGGTGCGTCGTTCTTTGACGAGCCCGGGTGTCGGCTGGCTCCAATACGCTGGCTCTGCTAGCATACTCGCCGAATCATGCGTGACGAAGGAAGCAGGCTTTTCGACGAGTCCGTGATCGCGCGCCAGCGGCTTCGAAAGTGGGCCGCCGTGGCCGTCGCCGTCCTCGTTGCCGTGCGTCTTCTCGCGGAGGTCGCGCCGGTGATGAGACGCCCCGACCTCGCCCTCCTCGACTTCTGGCAGTCTCTGCGTGGTACGGACAATCCGAGCCCCCAGGTCGTGATCGTCGCCATCGACGACAAGAGCATCGACCGTTTCGGCCCGATGGCCTGGCCGCGGAACGAGTACGTGCCTCTCATCGAGAGGCTTTCCAGCGCCGGCGCCCGGGTGATCGCATTTGACTTCACCTTCGGCGCTCTCGAGCGGGAGGCGGCGAACAACAAGCTCCTGGCAAGCGCCATGAAGAAGGCGGGAAACGTCGTCTTCGGATACGAGTTCACGGACGTGGGTGACCCCTCTCCTGCCGGGACGCCTGCCTCGGCCGCGGTGCAGGCGAACGCGCTTTCACGGTTCGAATCCCTGGCCATTCCTCCAGCCCCCAGCCTCACCGAGCCCGAGCCCGTGCTCGCCGCCGCCGCCGCCGCCGTCGGCCACGTCCGTAACGTCGCGAGCGAGGACGGACGGATCCGCGTCGTGCCTCTCTTCATCCAGCACGGGGGAAAGGCTTATCCTTCCCTGGCGCTCCAGATCGCGCGGGTCTACACCGAAACGCCCATGGAGCAGGTCGAGCTGACGAACGGCCTCGCCGGAATGGGGAGCTGGGACATCCCGGTAACGGCGTCGGGTGAGGTCCTCCTCGACTGGCCCGCCGCCGGCGAGGAGGCGTTTCCTCAGTACTCGTTTCTCGACGTCGTGCGCGGCGACGTAAAGGATGAGGCGTTTCGCGGGAAGGCGGTTCTCGTGGGGGGAACGGCGTCCGGTATCGACGACCGGGACCTTCCCTTCGCGGTCGAAGCTCCCGGAGTCCTGATCTACGCCACGTTCCTGGACAACGTCTTTCGAGTGGCCTTCGTGCAGGCTCCCGGCTGGGCCTTTCTCCTGGAGTGGGCCCTGTTCTTCGCGGTATGCGGCCTCGGCGTGTGGTTGCTGCCGCGTCTGTCGACGCCGCTCCTCCTCATCGCCGTCCCCGCCCTTGCGTTTCTCCTCTTCGGCACAGCGGCCTTCCTGTTCGTGCAGAAGGGAATCTGGATCAAGGTCGTCTACCCCAGCCTCGCTCTTCTCGCACCCCTGGGCTTGACGGTGGCGCTCAAGCTCACTGCGAGCGAGAGGGAGACGCGCGACGTCGCCGCCGAGAAGCTCGAGAGCCAGAAACTTCTCGCGCTCAGCTTCCAGGAAAAGGGGATGCTGGACATGGCGCTCGCGACCTTCAACAAGCTCCCCTTCACCCAGGACATGAAGCACGTGTACCTGAACCTTGGCCTCGACTACGAGAACCGCGGGCAGCGCGACAAGGCATACCTCGTCTACAAGAAGATCTTCGACTCTGACCCCGGCTTCGAGGATGTGGCCCCCCGCATGGAGCGGCTCAGCCAGGCCGGCGCCGGCCCGAGCCTGTTCCCGGTACCGGCCACGAACCTGGGCCGGGCGCCCACCCCGGCCCCCACCTCCAGGGCGCCGGTGTACCCACCGGCGGCAACCCCCGCGCCTGTCGAGCCCGCGGAGCCCATGGACATGGAGGATGCTCCGACCGAGATGTCGCCCGCTTCGGCGGGTGTTCCTTCAGAGCCCGCGCGCGCCTCCGGGGCGAGCGTCCCCGCCGCGGGTTCGGGATCATTGAGAAGCATGCCTAGTAGCGGAGTCCCCCTCCTCACCCCCGCCCCGGGGGGGCCGATCGTTCCGGGCTCGCGCTTCTCACGCTATGAGGTCGAACAGCACCTCGGCCGCGGGGGCATGGGCGACGTCTATCTGGTGCGCGACACCGTCATCAACCGCAAGGCGGCGCTCAAGACGATCCGGGGCGACACGGGCCTCGAGGCGCAGCAGGTGATCGAGATGCGCCAGCGCTTTTATCGCGAGGCCCAGACCGCCGGCAAGCTCGCGCACCCCAACATCGTGACGGTCTTCGACGTCGGCGAAGACCTCGGAATGTCCTACATCGTGATGGAGTTCGTCGAGGGAAATACTCTCACGCAGTTGATGAAGAAACAGCGCTTAAGCCCCCAGCAGATCAAGCACGTAATCTTCAACGCCGGTTTGGGCCTCGATTACGCCCACCAGAACGGCGTCTTCCATCGCGACGTCAAGCCCGACAACATCATGGTTTCGAAGACGGGCCTGGTGAAGGTCATGGACTTCGGCATCGCCCGGGTCGTGGAATCGAACCTGACCAAGACCGGGAGCATCATGGGTACGCCCGCCTACATGTCGCCGGAGCAGGTCCACGGCGAGAAGATCGATTCCCGGAGCGACATCTTCTCGCTCGGGGTGATCCTCTACGAGCTTCTGACCGGCAAGAAGCCTTTCACTGGCGAGACAATGTCGGCCCTGATGATGGCGATCATGAAGGGGGATCCGGCCCCGCCCTCGACGATCGACACCAAGATCCACGCTTCCTGGGATGAGATCCTGCGGAAAGCTCTAGCTAAGAAGCCCGAGGAGCGCTACCCGACCGCCAGGGAGTTCGCCCAGGCGGTCAGGGACGCTCCGGCGCGGTGATAGGGAATGGCCCGCCCGGGTATGGCCCGCCGGCTGAGCCACGCCGAGGTAGCGGCGGCCGCGTAGCGCGGCCGCCCTTGAGCACGCCCCGTGAACCCACAGAGCGAACTCGTGATCCTCTGGACCCGAACTTCTCTTGTTGTACGCGCTGTCAGTGCGAGGTAACGCTCTCCCTATTTGTCGTGGCCCAGATGCTCGAGCAAAAGCTGAACGCAACTGTATTCATCACCCGGCTCCAGGTCGCTCCCTGTGCAGGCCAGCTTCATGAAGGACTTGGGCACGCTGGTGCTACACCGTTCATCCTCGGTGGTTTCTGGGATATCTTCACCGATACATTCGCTTACCTGCAAAACTGCTTCCATCTCTTGGACTTCCGCCTCAACCGGAATCATCTGGTGGCTTGTACAGAACTGAGGATCCAAGAAAATATCAGTTGACGTGACGACCGTTCCGTGAGCCCGACCCTTCCGCTTCTCAGTGGCTGTTTGCTCAAGCGGTACAGAACTATTGAGTTGTACCTCATTCACCCTTGCTGGTTCTCCTTGGATCACATTCCCAGATCGGGTTTGGCAGGTGACCCTCACCACGGTGACTGTGTAACTAGATTCACCGATTACCGGGGTTTGCGCCAGGTTTCCCACTTGCTTGGCAACGATGTCGGCACGCAAGCTATGTTTGAAGACCCTCCCGCCGATTATCAGGGTGTCTGCGCTTGTCTCACGGCCGAGCACGGCGGCCAGGATCACGCCAAAGCCAACTATGATGACGCTTCTTTTGAACATTCAAGGTTCTCCTTCGTTGTTTGTCGGGGTCCATGAAAACTGAAATTTCCACCTTATGGGACAGCCAATGTGAATCTCACAAAAAAAGTGCGCTCCGGTTGTATCGTGGTGTTGTCAATGTCGACCTCGAAGTACTGGAATTCCTTGTCGAAGAGATTCATCACCCCAGCGCTGAGGAAGCCGTATCGCTTCGGCAGTCGATAGCTGAATGCCGCATCGAAGAGCCAGAATTCAGACTGGCCGGGCTGCAGATCCTCGTGCTCGCCGAAGAAGTCCTCGAACTGACCTTCTTGATTCCAGTACGTGCCGGTGAGAGAAGCGCTCCATCCCGAGGGATGGAAGAGCCTGATCCCCAACGGCACACGATGTGTCTCCAGCTCTTTGAAACCCACTCCAGAGCCCAGGGCTCGGTCGAAGCGCTCGAGAATGTACTGCGCATTGAGCCCCACCCATCGGTGAGCTGTGGCAAAGAAGTAAGCCCGCAACAGTGACTCGTCCCAGGGCACCTCCTCGGATGTGCCGTCGAGACTGGTGATCGGAACGGTGAGATCGCGCTCGGAATACTCGACGCCCCCGAAGGCGTGTCGACCGAACTTCTGGTCAACGGCACCGCCGTACCGCCAGGCTTCGGTCAGATCGAAGTCATCGTAAAACTGGTTGAAGCCGGCCACCTGGGTTGGCTCGAGAGTCTGATCGGTGATGAGCGTCCTCTTCAACGTCCGGAACGCAGTCGCCCGAACGGTCGTCGTTGGGTATGGATTCCAGGTCACCCCGACCTTTGGATTGAACTGGTTGCCGCCCCCCTCGGGGAGATCGCCCTCTAAGCGATCGAAACTACCGCCAACACTCAGGGTCACCGCCGGCAGGGGCTTGACGCTTGCATACGAGTATAAGTTGACGTGATCGTACACAGTTGGGATGGGGGGCAGTTCCTCGACGGTGCCAAAGAACCCGAGCTGCAACCCAATCTCGCCGTCTATGTCGAAATAACCCACACCGCTTGTGAGGTTGACGTAGCGCGAGCGGAAGAGGTGCTGGAGCTCAACGCTGGACGCGTCCTCCGGGAAGGTTGAGGTTATAAAAGTGTCCGGTCCGAAAAACCCGTCGATTCTGTCGAATTCATCCGACGTTTGATAGGTAAAAGAGGCGAGGAGTATGGAAGAAGGCGAGAACGAATGCCGGCCACCCACGCGGAAACTCTTGCTTTGCACGTCGTTCACCTGGCTGGTGCGGAAGGCATCGGCGAAGAATCGTTGTTGAAGATCCCCGTGTTGCCGATCCCGATATCGGTACTCCGCTTGAATGCTGGTTTCCGGAGACACCTCCACCTGCACGAAGGCGTTGGCGATTTTGTCTTCCTGAAACGCATTCTCCCGCCAACCGTCCGTTTCGAACTGGTTGTAGCCCACACTGAAGGACACCTTATCGTAGATGCCCGCGAGGATGCCCTCTCCGCTCCACAGACTGTCCGTGCCACCGAGGCCGGTTGCCTGGAGGTTGACACCGTTCCGGTTGAAGAGGGGATTGAACTCGTTGAAGGAAAGAGAGCCCGGACCGCCGGCGCTGATCAGAAAGAGGTTGCTCTCACCCAGACGAGGCTGAATGGGGGTGGTATTGAGCGGCTGGAGCATCTGGGATTGGAAGAGCTCGCTCACCCGGGCGATTTCGTGGCGCGGAAGCGCGGCGTACGAATCCGCCAGGAAGCGGTGGGCCGAATAGTTGCTCGGATCGGTGTTGACCGAGTTCCATCCCTCCACCAGCGCGCGTTGCTGGAAGCCCAGGTCGGAGTACACCCGGCCCTGGCTCGCGCTGCGCGCGGCGAGATCCGAGTCGAGAAGGAGACGCGAGCGGTACACCGCCCGGTTATCGTTCCGCTCGATGGCTTCCTGGAGACTTTGGAGCGCCTCGACGGGCCGGTTCGTGGTCTGCTTGGTGATCGCGTCGTAGAACCACGGCGTGGGATCCTTGGGATCCGACTCCTTGGCCACGTCGTATTCGCGCACGTCCAGCCCGGCACGCTTGGCTTCGAAGTAGGCCTTGCCCAGGTAGCTTCGAACCACGGACGCGGCCGGATCGAGGCTGACCGCGACCTCGATGTCCTGGCTGCCCTCTGAAAGCTCGCCCTCCCGGATTTTGGCCAGGCCCATGCCCAGCTTTGGAAGAGGATCGTCCTGGTCGAGCGCGATCGCTTTCTGGAAAGCCTCTTTGGCCTCGCGCGTTTGGACCCGCGTCAGGTAGGCGAATCCCAGGACCGTCTGAGTCCGGGAAAGGTTTGGCGCGAGCTCGACCGCTTTCTGCGCCGCCTCGAGAGCTTCATCCAGGTATCCCTGTGAGGAGCGGATCTCCGCGAGTCGCGCCCACGCCAGCGCATCGTTGGGGTCGAGCTCGACCGCGGTTTCGAGACTCTCCCGTGCGCCCTCCAGATTGAACGCCGCTTGACGGGCGTAAGACAGGGCGATCTGGGCCGTTGCGGACTTCGGATCGGCCGCGACCGCCCTCTCTCCGGTGGTAAGAGCCCTGTCCGTGTCGTTCATCGCGACGGCGATGATCGTCTGGAGCGCGAGGGCATTGCTGTCGTTGGCGGCAAGCTGCAGAGCCCGACCGATGTCCCTTCCGGCCTCCTCCACGCTCCCTGCGGCAAGCAGAAGCGAAGCCCTGTACGTAAAGAAGCGCGGGTCCTGGATGGCTTGGACGTCGGCGCTCGCGAGACTATCGATGGCCTGCTGGAGATCGCCCTTGGAGTAGGCCTCAGCCGATTCTCGAACGTTCGTCTGCCAGGGTCCTTCCCCGAGGTCGCTCGGGTCGATAGAGATGACCGGCACATAGTAGAGCGCCCACTGAACCGCGTCTTGAGGCCTCACCCGGACGCCCCGCACGGGCGCGCTCCCTTTTTTCGCAACCGCGGACTGGCCTTCCGTGAGCGTGATGCTCCCGGCATCGCTCTCGGCCTCGACCTGCCCCTCGAGGACGGAGAGCTCGGTCTCGTCACCGTCGGAGGCAACCGCGAGGCTAACCTCGGTTCCGCGGATCGCGGCGATGGTGCTGCCCGTGCGGAATCGGGACACCCTTTCCTGGGCGCGCACCACGTGCGCCCACAGCCGCCCGAAGAACACCGTGACGTCTCTCTCCGCCGCGCTCTCGTTGATCTGGACGCGCGAGTCGGGGCCGACCCTCAGCACCGTGCCGTCGGAGTGAAAGCGCACCGTGGCACGACCTTGCTTCGTGACCACGATGTCGTTCATCTGCAGGGGCATGGACGGCGTGGGGGCTTGCGAGAGTCCGAGGCGAATGACGGTGACTCCTCCCCGGACGGCTTCGAGGGTAGCGATGTCCTGAGAGGCCGATTGGGCCCATGCGGGTGATCCGAGGCCAGAAATCCCGATTATCCCAAGTGCGGCCGCAATCTGGGTCGATCTGATTCGGCTCAATCTAGTCATAGTTCACTTCTTTCGTGCGCGCAAAAACCGGTGTTGAAGATCACGACGGTAGTCTCGCGATGAAACATCGAGATCCTGTCAAGAGGGGTAGGGTCGCTCGGGCTCTGAGCCCAGGCGACGGAACCGGTGAGACCCACGAGAGACCAGGACGATCGAGGCTGCAGCGTATCGAGAGTATTAATTTTCTGCCCTTCATGACCCCAACCAAAAGATTCGTTGGCATCGAGCCCCGCACGCACTTTCTGCGAGGACACCCAACCGTCTCGCTGCCTCAGAATCCTTTCCAATGAACAAACAGACTAGTTAGCCAAATGACCGAAGGGGGTGCGGGGAATATATAGGCTCCACCGCTCCGTGTCAAGAGGCGCCTGGAGTGCCGCGAGAGCGCCGGGAGGCGGCTCGACAAGTCACAGGCCATGATCAGGCCATGCCTGGAAGCTCGACCTTCCGATAGACGAACTTCAGCGATAGCCGATGCCTTCGACGGAATGCCTCGGGGTAGTCCTCGATCGGGTTACGGCCCGCCTTACCCCTGCGCGTTTCGAAGTTGAGACGAATCGGTCCAACACGCTTGATCGGTCCAAGACGCTTGAATAGTTTAGTTTGAATTGAATTTAATCGTTGTTTGGCTTGAAGCCAATGCGGCGTCTCGGCCGCGACTCGGACTGGATGAGCTTCTGGATGACATCGAAGACCACTTGGAACCGAGCGTCGTACTTTCGCTCCAGAGCGGCCAGCTTTGCGGCGAGTTCTCCGTGCGTGGCAAGCAGCCGACGAAGGCGGACAAAAGTGCGCATGATTTCGATATTGACGAGGATGGCCCTCTTGCTCTGGAGAACCGAAGACAGCATGGCGATACCCTGTTCTGTGAATGCGTACGGGGGATAGCGACGGCCGCCCCGAGACTTTGAGGTCACAACTTGTGACCTCAAAGACGCCCAAGCTTCGGGGCTCAACTGGAAGGCGAAGTCGGCCGGAAAGCGGTCCCGATTTCGTTTCAAAGCTTGATTGAGGGCTTTGGTCGGAACTTCGTATAGATCGGCCAGATCGCTATCGGGCATGACCTTCTGCCCCTCGATGAAGTAGATCCGTTGCTCGATGAGCTCCGGTGGAACGGCAATGCCCGTGGATTGCTTCTTCTTTTTGGACATCAGGAACTACGGTCCGCGAATCAAAGGCGAGGATTATGCATCATTTCCTTTTCTCGGTTCTTCGCCGGGAAGAGCGCGAGCGAAGACTTGTTTGAGGTTCGCGGACGTCGACCTTGACGTACCGCGCTGTCGTCCGGATATGGTTGTGACCTACAGTAAGCCCTGACTCAAGACGGGATTCTTCGAGATAGGCCTCGAGTGCGTCTTCCACCTTGAAGCCTCACCTCGGACGCTATAGCCTCGCGCCCATGAACAGGACGCCGGTAAGCCTCCATCTCGCCCTCTTCTTTCTTGGCTCAACGCTCGCCCATGCCGGAGGGCCTGACGAGCGGGAGTGGGTCCAGCTCTTCGATGGGAAGAGTCTCGACGGCTGGAGCCCGAAGATCGCCGGCTACGAGGCGGGAGTGAACTTCCGTGACACCTTTCGCGTCGAGAACGGGGTCTTGAAAGTCGCGTATGACAAGTACGATCGATTCGAGAACCAGTTCGGTCACTTGTTCTACGAGACTCCTTTTTCCCATTACGTGATCGCCGTCGAGTATCGGTTCACAGGCGAGCCCACGCCGGGTGCGCCGGATTGGGCCTTTCGCAACAGCGGCGTCATGCTCCACGGCCAGACGCCTTCGAGCATGCCGAAAGACCAGGACTTCCCGATCTCAATCGAGGTCCAGTTTCTCGGAGGGGACGGCTCTCGCGAGCGCACGACCGCGAACCTCTGCACCCCGGGCACCCATGTTGTCATGGACGGGAAGCTCGTAACCGAGCACTGCATCGACTCGAAGTCGAAGACCTACCACGGCGACCAGTGGGTGCGGGTCGAGGCGGAGGTTCACGGCGACGGCCTCGTGATCCACCGGGTGAACGGAGAGGAGGTCCTGCGCTACGAGAAGCCTCAGATCGGCGGGGGTGTGGTCTCGAACTACGACCCCGCGGTAAAAAAGGACGGGCAACTGCTTGAAGCGGGGACCATCTCCTTACAGGCGGAAAGCCACGCCATCGAGTTCCGGAAGGTGGAGCTTCTGAACCTTTCGGGCTGCACCGACCCGAAAGCGCTCAACTACAAGTCGTACTTCGAGAAATCCGACTCCGCCGCCTGCCGATACCACTGAGACTTACACGGCCCCAGTCCGGAGGGTGACATTATTCTTGACAGAATAGTGTACATGAATGATACTTGTTTCATGACAATTTCATCCAAGGATATCGTGCCGCTGACCCGCGCGCGCGCGCAGCTCACCGAGTTGGTGGAGGAGGTTCGCGCCGAGGGTAGCGAAAAGATCATCACGCGCAACGGTGAGAGTTGCGTAGCGCTCATCGACGCCCGAAGGCTGGATCACTACCACTGGCTGGAAAGGGAGCACGTCCACTTGACGCTTCTGGACCAGGCGCTTCGGGGAGTCGACGATCTGGAGAAAGGCAAGACCATCGGCCTCGCGAAGTTGAAATCCCGGCATGGCCGTTAGAGGCATCAAGCCGGTATTCACCGAGAACTTTTCCGCGAATCTCTCGGACATCAAGGCGTTCCTGGGGGAAGAGGGGGCTCGGGCTTTCGATCGTATCTTCGAGCATCTCGTCAAAGACCTGGTGCCCATGCTCTGTCGTTTCCCGCTCTCTGGGCGCTCGTTCCTCCACCGGACAATTCACTCAAACGAAGCGCAGGCGTTGGTCCAGAAGCTTCAAGAAAAAATACGGCCCGGTGACGATCTTCGGGAGTTCATCGCGGACGATTACTTGATCCTATATATCGTTCGGGGGAAGCAGATCGTCTTCCTCTCCATTCGGCACCACCGTCAACTGGCGTTCGACCTGAAACGATTCTGGCGGGATTGACCCGGGCTCGAAGTAGGTGCAGGAGCACCTGTGCTATCTTCCCGGCGTTCGTGGAGATGGTCCCATGAAGTCCCTCACAGGTTTACTCACCATCGTGCTTCTCGGTGCGAGCGCGGCCGGAGCGCCCGTGGACCCGTCGCTCGTTCAGGATCTCCGCTACCGCCTCATCGGCCCCTTCCGCGCCAGCCGAACCGTGGGTGGCGTCGGCGTGCCGAGTCAGCCGAGCGTGTTCTACGCCGGCGTCAACAACGGAGGGGTTTGGAAGACGGACGACTACGGCCGCACGTGGAATCCCATCTTCGACGATGCGCCCACGGGATCGATCGGTGATATCGCGGTGTCGCCTTCCCATCCCCACGTGATTTACGTGGGGACCGGTGAGGGATTACATCGGCCCGACCTCAGCGTGGGCGACGGGATCTTCAAGTCCACCGACGGTGGAGACACGTGGGTTCACGTCGGCCTCGGTGACGTTCAGCAGGTGGGACGAATCGTCGTGCACCCTCAGAATCCCGACATCGTCTTCGTCGCGGGGATGGGCCATCCCTATGGGGCGAACGAGGAGCGAGGTGTCTTTCGAACGACGGACGGGGGACGGACCTGGGAGAAGGTTCTCTATATCGATCACAACACCGGTGCGAGCGTCGTCGAGCTCGACCCGTCCGATCCCCGGACGATCTTCGCCGGTCTCTGGGAGCATCGCGAGGGTCCGTGGGAGAACGGGAGCTTCTCCGGCCCTCTGACCGGTTTGTACAAATCGACGGACGGCGGATCCACGTGGCGGAGACTCGCGAAGGGTTTGCCCGCCGACGACTGGGGCCCCCTCTTCATCGGGATCGCGCCGAGCGATTCGAAACGGGTGTACGTGACCGTCAGCGCTCGTGGCGGCGGCGGGCTTTTTCGAACCGACGACGGCGGGGAGAGCTGGTCTTCGGTCTCGAGCGATCCGCGCCTCGGCGGGGACGTGCGGGTTCATCCCAAGAATCCCGACGTGGTGTTCGTCGGCACGATCGCGTCCTATCGTTCGGACGACGGAGGCCGCACCTGGACCTCCATCAAAGGGGCGCCCGGTGGTGACGACTATCAACGCATCTGGATCAACCCGGAGCAACCGGACATCATGTTGTTCACCGCCGATCAGGGCGCCACTGTCACCGTCAACGGCGGGAGGACCTGGAGCTCCTGGTACAACCAGCCGACCGCGCAGCTCTACCACGTGACGACCGACAACCAGTTTCCGTACTGGATCTACGGCGGGCAGCAGGAGAGCGGCGCCATCGGAACCGCGAGCCGCGGGAATGGTGGGCAGATCTCGTTTCGCGACTGGATGGGAGTCGGCGCCGACGAGTACGCCTACGTCGCGCCCGATCCCTTGAATCCCGACATTATATACGGCGGCCGCGTGGTCCGCTTCGACAAGCGCACCGGGCAAACGCAGAACGTCGCCCCGGAAGCATTGCGCTCCGGGGACTACCGCATGCTGCGAACCCTGCCGCTTCTGTTTCATCCGGCGGACCCGTCCATGCTGCTCTTCGCCACGAACGTGTTGTGGAGAACGACGACTGGAGGACGGGAGTGGGAGGTCGTGAGCCCGGACCTCTCGCGAGAGAAGCCGCAGATTCCCGAAAGCGTCGGCGATTTCGCGACCGAGGATCTCGAGAGGATGCCCCGCCGCGGCGTCATCTACGCCGTCGGTCCCTCGCCGCTTGCGGCCGGCACGATCTGGGCCGGCACCGACGATGGGCTGGTGCACGTCACCCGGGACGGGGGCAAAAGCTGGACCGACGTGACCCCGAAGGAGCTTCGTTCGTGGGACAAAGTCTCACAGATCGACGCCGGACATTTCGACGCCGACACCGCCTACGTCGCGGTCAACGCCATCCGCCGGGACGATGCGCGGCCTCACTTGTATCGAACCCACGACGGGGGCGCCACCTGGACGTCGATCGGGAACGGCCTTCAGGATGGAGGCCCGACGAACGTCGTCCGCGAGGATCCGAAGGAGCCGGGTCTGCTGTTCGCCGGAACGGAGCGCGCCGTCTATTTCTCCATCGATGACGGCGAGAGCTGGGAGTCGCTCCGACAGAACATGCCGGCTACGTCGATTCGGGATCTGGTGATCCACGAGAACGACCTGGTCATCGGAACCCACGGCCGGTCCATTTGGGTCCTCGACAACATGGCGCCGCTGCGCGAGCTCGCTCGGGCCGCGGCCGCCGAGCGCGCGTATCTCTTCGAGCCGCCCGTGGCCACGCGCGTTCGATGGAACATGTTCCTCGATACTCCTCTCCCACCCGAGGAGCCCGCGGGCGAGAACCCGCCCGACGGGGCGATTCTGGACTACACCCTGAGGGGCCGCGCTTCCGAGGCGACGCTCCAGATCCTCGACGGCGGAGAGGTCATCCGTACGTTCTCGAGCGGCGATCCGCCGGAACGCGTGGACCCGGACGCCTTGTGGTACCCGACCTACTGGATACGTCCACCGCAGACGCTTTCGACCGAGCCGGGTCATCACCGCTTCGTCTGGGACCTCCGCTATCCGCCGCCTCCCGGCGCGCGCAGGGAGTTCTCGATCGCGGCGGTGCTCGAGAGGACGCCGAGCGGTCCGATGGGACCCTTCGTCGCTCCCGGCGGCTACACCGTGCGGCTCACCGTCGACGGCGTCGCTTTCGAGCGCCGGATCGAAGTCCGTCTGGATCCTCGGGTCAACATTAGTCCCGAGGACGTGAAGCTCCAGACCGAGAGCTCCCTCGCCTGCTACCGCGGCTATCTGGAGGCGGAGAAGATGAGGGAGGCGATCGAGGGAGAGCCCGAGGAGCCGGACACGCTCTACGGGAGCATCGTAGAGACCCCTCCGGAAAAAGAGACGGTCGTCGGTCTGCAGCAGAAATTCCTCTACATGCTGAAGCTCCTGCAGCAAGCGGATGCGCGCCCCACCTCGCAGGCTCTGGCGGCGGTCGAGAAGCTCCAGGAGCGGCTTCGTTTTCTCGCCCGGCGATGAGAGGAGCTCGAACGTGATTCTGACCCAAGTGCTTTTCGTGACCGTCCTGGCACAGCCGTCGCCGGAGCCCGTCGACGACGTGAGGACCCTCGTGAGCCGTCTGGATCTCGAGCAGTACAAAGCGACGCTCCGAGGCCTGACCCGGTTCGGAGATCGGCGGCAGGGCACGAAACGAAATCGGGAGGCGATCGACTGGATCGAAGGACAACTGAAGGCCGTCGGCTGTACGACTACCGAGCGGATGGACTACGTGTTCGACCCGGCTCCGTCCGCGCCGACCACGACGGTCGCGCCGCGACCCCAGGGCGAGCTGAACCCATCCGGCGGGCGCATCGGCCGGAACGGCTCTGGGCCCGGCGGAGCTTCCATCTTCGGGTATCGCGCACGAACCGGTGTCAATACCGACCCCATGGCGCAGCCCGACGAGGCGCTCCGCGAGCTCAACCGCGAGCCCGCGACCAACGGCCCGCGCCAGCAGGTGTATTGCACGAAGATCGGAACGACGCATCCCGGCGAGATGTACATCATCGGGGCCCACATGGACGGCCACGGATGGGGTGAGGCGGCGAACGACGACGGCTCGGGAACGGCGCTCGTCATTGAGCTCGCGCGCATCTTCAACGCGCCGGACGTCGCAACCGATCGGTCGATTCGATTCGTCCTCTGGAACAACGAGGAGACCGGCCTCAACGGCGCCCGGGCCTACGTGGAGCAGCGCCAGAGCCTGCAAGGTCGGGAGGATCCGCCCGGTTCGGGACGTTACCCCGAGCCTCGATGGCTCGGGATGATCCAGCACGACATGATGATGTTCGACCACGGCGCTCCGAGGGCGGACGGGACGGTGAGCCGCGACCAGCGGCCGGAGGCGGACGTGAACGTCGAGTTTCAGTCCACGGCCGAGCTCGCCGAGAAGGCTCGGGACCTGGCGTTTTTCTTCAAGGCGGCGAACGACGCCTACGCCACCGACTATCCCGCGACCGTCGGACCGCACATGACGAACACCGACTCGACGCCGTTCATGAACCTCGTCCCGTCCATCAGTCTGCGGGAGAACGAGCGCGGGGCTCAGATCGGAGCGGGCTTCAATCCGCACTGGCACCAGCCGACCGATCTCTATTCCACGTTCACCGACGACGATTTCCGGCTCGGCCTCAATGCGGCGCAGACGACGCTCGCTGCGATCGCCGAGCTCGCGGGTGCTTCCATCGTGAATCGACCTTGAAGGAGGAAAGTGTCATGAGTCTCTCTCGCCGAATCTGGACAATGGTTATCGTCCCGCTCGCCGCCCTCGCCCTCATGGCGCCCGCGCCGGCCGACTTTCGCGGCCCGAGCTTTCGTCTCGAGCTCGACGGGTCGTCCCTCGGATCCTTCGCGAGCCTGGATGGCCCCGGCCTTGAAATCGAGATCCTGGAGTTTCGGGAGGGCGGGGATCCGAATGCGATTCCGAGGAAGCTCCCAGGGCGAACCACGTTCGCCAACCTCACGCTGAAGCGAGGGTACGTGAACCAGTCCTTCTTCGAGAGCTGGATCCAGCAGGTCCGGGAAGCCGCGCCGAACTTCCGCAAAAACCTGTCGCTCGTGATTCTCGACCGACGTGGAGCCGAGACGGCGAAATACGACCTCTTCAACTGCTGGCCGGCGTCATGGAAGCTCTCGAGCCTGGGCGGAAGAGGAAACGACGTCCTGGTGGAAGAGGTGGTGATCGCCGTCGAGCGGTTCGTAAAGAGCTGAGACGAGTCGTCAGTACCCGAGGTTGGGACGCACCCACTTTTCTACGGCTTCGACGGATAGCCCCTTCCGCCGGGCGTAGTCCTCGACCTGATCGCGCCCGATCTTGCCCACGCTGAAGTACTGCGCCTCCGGGTGGTTCAGGTAGAGGCCGGACACCGAGGCCGCGGGAAGCATGGCGTAGTTCTCCGTGAGCTCGACACCCACGTTCGGCGTCGCCTCGAGGAGCTCGAAGAGCGTCGCCTTCTCCGAGTGATCCGGAAGCGCGGGGTATCCCGGAGCCGGGCGGATCCCGCGATAGCGCTCGCGGAGCAAATCCTCTTTCGAGAGCGTTTCGTCTCTTCCGAACCCGCAATCGCGCCGAGCCTGCTCGTGGATCTTCTCCGTGAGAGCCTCCGCCAGCCGGTCGGCGAGGGCCTTCACCATGATGGAGTTGTAATCGTCGCGGTCTTCCTCGTAGCGTTTCGAAAGCGCGTCGCAGCCGAAACCCGCGCTCACCACGAACGCCCCGAGGTAGTCGGAGGGCGCGACGAAGTCCGCGAGCGCGAGGTAGGGGAGGGAGTCTCTCTTTTCCTGCTGCTGCCGCAGGGTGTGGAAGCGGGCGCGCTCCCGGGTGCGGCCGGCGTCTTCATAAATAATGATGTCGTCCCCGCTCCGGCCCGCGGGGAAGAAGCCGTAGGCCGCCCGAGCCTGAAGCGACTTTCCGGCCACGATCTCGTCGAGGAGCTTTCGGGCGTTGTCGAAGAGCTCCCGCGCGGCTTCCCCCACCCCGGGGCGCGTGAGAATGTCCGGGTAGATCCCGCGAAACTCCCAGACGTGAAAAAAAGGCGTCCAGTCGATGTAAGGGAGGATCTCCTCGAGGGGGACCGGGTCGATGACGCGGATCCCGAGGAACTCGGGAACGGCGACCGAGGAGCCGTCCCCGGTTTCGACCCGCGCCTTCCCCTTCGCTTCCGGGTACGGCACGAGCTTTCGCGTGTTTTCTTCGAAATCGCGCCGGGTCGCCTCCTGCTCGCTGCGGTTTCTCGCCACGAGCGAGGGTCTCTGGGATTCGTTCACCAGATCGCCCACCACCGTCACCGCCCGCGAGGCGTCGGCGACGTGGATGGTCGCGTTCCCGTAGGCCGGAGCGATCTTGACCGCGGTGTGCTTTCTCGACGTGGTGGCTCCTCCGATGAGAAGCGGAAGCTCGAATTTCAGCCGCTCCATCTCCGTCGCCACGTGCACCATCTCGTCGAGAGACGGCGTGATGAGCCCGGAGAGGCCGATGAGGTTCGCCCGCTCCTTTCGGGCGGTGTCGAGGATCTTCTCCGCCGGCACCATCACCCCGAGGTCCACGATGCGGTATCCGTTACACGCGAGCACCACCCCGACGATGTTCTTGCCGATGTCGTGGACGTCGCCCTTGACCGTCGCGAGGACGATGGTGGCCTTCTCGCCGCGGTCCCCGGTGGCTCTCTTCTCCTCTTCCATGAAAGGCTCGAGGTAGGCGACCGACTTCTTCATCACCCGCGCGCTCTTCACCACCTGCGGGAGGAACATCTTTCCCGCGCCGAAGAGGTCGCCCACCACGTTCATGCCGTCCATGAGCGGCCCCTCGATGACCGAGAGCGGCCGGCCGTACTTCGCCCGCGCCTCTTCGGTATCCGACACCACGTGCTCGACGATTCCATGGATGAGCGCGTGCTTCAGCCGCTCCTCGACCGGAGCCTCGCGCCACCCCTCGTCCTTCTCCTGTTTCTTTCCCGGCCCGGCGTGCTCCTGCGCGTGGGCGATGAGCTTCTCGGTGGCCTCGGGGGAGCGGTCGAAGAGCACGTCCTCGATGAGCTGCCGGAGCTCGGGGTCGATATCGTCGTAGACGGCGAGCTGGCCGGCGTTGACGATTCCCATGTCGAGGCCGGCCTCGATCGCGTGGTAGAGGAAACAGGAGTTCATCGCCTCGCGGACGTGGTCGTTGCCGCGGAACGCGAACGAGAGGTTGCTGATCCCCCCCGAGACCTTGGCTCCGGGGCACCTCTTCTTGATGAGCCGCGTTGCCTCGATGAACGAGCGCGCGTAGCCGTTGTGCTCCTCGATCCCGGTCGCGACGGTGAGGACGTTGGGATCGAAGATGACATCCTCGGGAGGAAACCCCACCTCCTCCGTGAGGATGCGGAAGGCGCGCTCCGCGATCGAGACCTTGTGCTCGACCGCCGTCGCCTGCCCGGTCTCGTCGAACGCCATCACGACGACCGCGGCGCCGTAGGAACGGATCTTCCGCGCCTGCTCTTTGAAGACCTCTTCACCCTCCTTGAGGCTGATGGAGTTGACGACCCCTTTCCCCTGAAGGCATTTCAGACCCGCTTCGATCACCGAGAACTTCGAGGAATCCACCATGATCGGGAGCCGCGCGATGTCGGGCTCGGTGGCGACGAGGTTCAGAAACGTCGTCATCGCCCGTTCGGAATCGAGGAGACCCTCGTCCATGTTGACGTCGAGGATGTTCGCGCCCCCGTCCACCTGATGCCGCGCGACCTCGAGCGACTGCTCGTGGGCTCCGTCTTTCACCAGGCGCGCGAATTTCTTCGAGCCGGTGACGTTGGTCCGCTCGCCCACGAGGATGAAGTTCGACTCCGGCCGGATGGTCAAGGGCTCGAGGCCCGAGAGCCGCGTGAACCGCGGCGGGCTCGACCTCCGGTGAGGTGTGAGGGGCGCCATTGCTTCGACGATCGCGCGGACGTGCTCGGGAGTGGTGCCGCAGCACCCGCCGGCGAAGTTGAGAAACCCGTCGCGGGCGAAGCCCGAGAGCACCTCCGCCATGTACTCCGGAGTGTCGTCGTAGCCGCCGAAAGCGTTCGGGAGGCCGGCATTGGGAACGCAGCTCACAAGGACGTTCGAGACCGTAGCCAGCTCTTCCACGTAGGGCCTCATCGCCGCGGCGCCGAGCGCGCAATTGATGCCGACTCCGAGAAGGGGAGCGTGCGAGACCGAGATCCAGAAGGCTTCGGGCGTCTGGCCCGAGAGGTTCCGTCCGCTCTCGTCGACGATGGTCACGGAGGCGATGACCGGTACCGTCATCGCCCGTTCGCGAAAGAGCCGCTGGATCGCGGAGAGCGCCGCCTTGATGTTCAGCGTATCGATGAAGGTCTCCGGAAGGAGGAGGTCGACCCCGCCGTCGAGGAGCCCCCTCACTTGCTCGTAAAACGACCGCTCGAGATCGTCGAAGTTCACCGCCCGGAAGGCGGGGTTGGTCACGTCGGGCGAGATCGAGGACGTTTTGGTCGTCGGCCCCATGGAGCCCGCGACGAACCGAGGCTTCTCGGGGTTCTTGCGCGTGACGTCGTCGGCGGCCCGCCGCGCGATCTCTGCCGAGCGGCGGTTGATCTCGTAGACGTGGGGCTCGAGCCCGTAGTCCGCCATCGAGATGCTCGTGGCGTTGAAGGTGTTGGTCTCGATGACGTCGGCGCCCGCGTCGAGATACTTCCTGTGGATCTCTTCGACGATCCGAGGCTGGGTCAGCGACAGGAGATCGTTCGCGCCTTTGAGCGATCGAGGGTGGTCACGAAACTCGGCACCCCGGTAACCCGCCTCGTCGAGCCGGTAGCTCTGGATCATCGTGCCCATGGCGCCGTCGATGACCAGGATGCGGCGGGAACAGAGCTCGCGGAGCTTCGCTTCTTGCGGGGAGGCCATCCGCTTAGGTGATAACAACTTCGACCCTGGGAAGCAAGCTGTAAGGCCCACAGCATTGGCGGGGGAGAACCCCCTCGCTCGATCGGTCCTCTTTCTCTACGACCGCTATCACCGCATGGAGAGCTTCGAAGCGCTTAACCTGGTCTTCCCCCACTTGGCCCAGTTGGCCCAGTCAAACCAGGGAGAAAAGGCGGGAGCGAAAGTCATGAAGAAGCTTCTCAGGTCGATGAGCTTTTGGGTGCTCGTGATGTCGTCGGCGTCGGTGGCCCTGTCGCAGCCTCCGGAAAGGGTCAAGGTGCTTATCGGCTTCCGCGGCAACCCCGGTCCATCGGAAGAAACGCTCGTCCGGAACGCGGGCGGAGTCGTGCGCTACCGCTATCACCTCGTTCCCGCCATCGCGGCGACGGTGCCGGTGACCGCGCTCGATGGCCTCCGGCGAAACCCCAGGGTCAGCGTGGTCGAGGCGGATTCCGAAGTCCAGGCGATCGACGCCGAGCTCGACGCCGTCTGGGGCGTGAAGCGGATTGGCGCCGGGCTGGCCCACGACTTGGAAAATCGCGGCGGCGGCATCCGGGTCGCGATCGTCGATACCGGAATCGACTACACCCACCCCGACCTCGACGGGAATTACTCCGGAGGGTTCGATTTCGTGAACAACGACGCCGACCCCATGGACGACCACGGCCATGGGACCCACTGCGCCGGTACGGTCGCGGCGGAGGATGACAACGTCGGCGCCGTCGGCGTCGCTCCGAACGCGCTTCTCTACGGCGTCAAGGTCCTGAGCGCGACGGGAAGTGGAGCTTGGAGCGACATCCTGGCTGGGATCGAGTGGACGGTCGACAACGGGATTCAGGTCACGAACAATAGCTACGGCGGTAGCGCACACCCGGGCTCGCTCGTTGAGGCCGCCTTCGTCAACTCGTACGCCGCGGGAGTCCTCCACGTAGCCGCGGCCGGAAACTCGGGCGCCTGCCCCCCCACGGGCGACACCGTCGGCTACCCGGCCAAGTTCAGCTCGGTCATCGCCGTCGCCGCGACGAGCTCGACCGACGCGAGGGCGTGTTTTTCGAGCACAGGCCCCAAGGTCGAAATCGCTGCCCCCGGCGTGAGCATCTACTCGACCCGGCGCACGGGCGGCTACACGTACATGAGTGGGACCTCAATGGCCTCACCGCACGTCGCCGGCGTCGCTGCCCTCGTTCTCGGGGCGAACGTAATGACGAACGCCCAGGTGCGCCAGAGGCTCGTGGACACCGCGGACGACCTGGGGACCGCCGGACGGGACGTGGAGTACGGATTCGGCCTCGTCGACGCGGACGAGGCGGCCGGTTCCAACCCCGTCAACCAGACGCCTCAGGTCACCATCGCGACCCCGGTCGACGGCGCCCGGGCCGACTCGGGGACGGCAGTTTCGTTCAACGGCACAGCGACCGACGCCGAAGACGGACCTCTCACGTCGAGCCTGAGCTGGACGTCGAACCGCGACGGCTGGCTCGGCACCGGAGCTGGCTTCAACTACGCTCTGAGCGACGGAGTCCACTCGGTTACTACGTCCGCGACCGATTCCGGAGGACTCAGCGGGAGCGACGCCATCACGATCACCGTCGCGCCCGCCTCCTCGACCTCGATGGTATCGTCGATCGGCTATTCGCGTCAGGGAGGAAAAACCCGGAACAAGAACCTCGTCGTCACTTCCACGGTGAAGAACAGTCTCGGACAGGTGGTCTCGGGAGCAACGGTCACCCTCGTGGTGACGAACACCAATGGAACCTCGGGCACGATGAGCGCCGTCACCGACGCGACGGGTCGCGCCTCGATGACCTGGAGAAACGCCCCCATGGTCTGTTACTCGAGCGTCGTGAACAAGCTCGTGGCCTCGGGCCTCACATGGGATGGAGCGACACCCATCAACGGCTCCTGCAACCCCCCATAGCCCAAACCCCAACTACGAGCGAAGCCTCTCCTTCCGCCGGGAGGGAGAGGCTTCGCTCTTACCTTCCGGCCGGCCTGGGCGCAAAGGGGCGGTTCAGGGATCGAGCGCCGCGCTCATCGCATCAGCGCCACGGGGTTATGGCAGTTATGGGAGAACCTTGGTAAAACTCCTGGTATATCGGCGGAACGCTCGGCTCACGGAAGTCCATTTCGGCAACGGAGCTCGCGGCGAGTACCCGGTCGAGGTAACGATCAAACTCTCGGAGCGACCACCGCGCGCGCAGTTGGGATACTACCGTTTTCTTCAGACGAGGACCAAACTTGGCGTTGACTTGCCGCACGAGGGCTTCACGCTTGCCCTCAGCGAAGCCGAGATACGCTCCTTCCCATTTTCCGTGCTTTCGCCCCTTCTTCCAGCTTTCCATGCGGGCCTTCTCCTTCAACTCGGCGCC
>CAZKNR010000153.1:0-6639 GCA_964553925.1 uncultured Acidobacteriota bacterium | reverse complement strand
GCCAACGATGTCGCGGCAGATGACGGAGGCCGGCGTCATCTTCGGCACCGCCGCGTACATGTCCCCCGAGCAAGCGCGCGGAGGGACGGTAGACAAGCGCGCGGACATCTGGGCCTTCGGGGTGGTGCTGTTCGAGATGCTCACCGGGAGGAGACTCTTCACCGGCGAGACGGTGAGCGACACGCTGGCGGCGGTGCTGCGTCAGGAGATCGACTGGAAGGCGCTTCCCGCTTCGACGCCGCCTGGCCTCAGCCGCCTGCTGGAACGGTGCCTCGACCGCGACTCGAAGAAGCGGCTTCGCGACATCGGCGAGGCGCGGGTCGCCCTCGAACAGCCGCTCGGCACGCCCGATACTGTCCGCGTCTTTTCGGGACTGCGGGCGCTGCCGTGGCTTCTCGCTCTGGTGCTGGCGCTGGTCTCGCTCGTGCTCTGGATGCTGTGGCCCCCCGCGCCCCAGCCGACTCCACCTCTGCGCCTGAGCGCCGAGCTGGGCGCGGAAGCATCGCTTTCGACCCAATTCGGTCCCGCCGCCATCATCTCGCCTGACGGTCGCCTCCTGGCTTTCGTCGCGAGCCAGAGTGCGGACGGACGCCCGCTCCTCCACCTCCGGCGCCTGGAGCAGCTCGACGCCGAGCCGCTTGCGGGGACGGAAGGCGCCCGCGACCCGTTCTTCTCACCCGACGGGGAGTGGATCGCGTTTTTCGCTGACGGGAAATTGAAGAAGGTCTCGGTCTCGGGGGGCGCGGCCGTCACGCTCTGCGACGCAGCGGCACCCCGGGGCGGGACCTGGGCCGAGGACGGAACGATCTTCTTTACGCCCAGTGGCGCGCCGGGCGTGGGCCTTTCCCGTGTGGCGTCGGCGGGAGGCGCGCCGCAGATCCTGACCACACCCGATCCGGCCTTGGAGGTTGCGCACCGCTGGCCTCAGGCTCTCCCCGGGGGCAAGGCCGTCCTGTACACGGCGGGCAGCGTGTCGGTAAACTACGAGGACGCGAGCCTCGTCGCGCACGCGCTCGAAGGCGACACGAGGAAGGTGCTCTATCGCGGCGGTTATCATGGCCGTTACCTTCCGAGCGGCCACCTGGTCTTCATTCATGAAGGCACGCTCTTCGCCGCGCCTTTCGATCTCGATCGGCTGGAGCTGACCGGCGAGCCCGTGCCCGCGCTCGAGAGCGTGAGCGCCAACCCGACCAATCAGGGAGCCCAGTTCGCGTTCTCCCGCGACGGAACGCTCGTGTACCAGCATGGAGAGGGCCTCGCCACCACACCGATTCAATGGATGGACCGGGAAGGGAAGCTTCAACCCTTGCGCGCGGCGCCCGGCGTCTACAACTTTATCCGCTTCTCCCCCGATGGCCAGAGGCTCGCGCTGGACCTCATCGAGGGCAAGAACCCAGACGTGTGGGTCTACGAATGGGGGCGCGACACCCTCTCTCGTCTCACGTTCGATCCCGGCTGGGAGCGCTCCCCCGTGTGGAGCCCCGATGGCCGGCGCATCGCCTTCGCCTCGCCGCGGGCGGACAAGGCGACCTGGAACCTTTACTGGCAGCGAGCCGACGGGACGGGCGAGGCGGAGCGCCTGACGGAGAGCACGAACAACCAATTCCCGAGTTCGTGGCATCCGAGCGGGAAGTTCCTGGCCTTCCATGAGCACAGCCCGCAAACGAGCCAGGACATCCTGATTCTGCCGCTCGCGGGGGACGAGGTCTCCGGGTGGAAGCCGGGAAAGCCCACGGTCTTCCTGAACGGTTCGTTCAGCGAATTCCAGACGGCGTTCTCGCCGGACGGGCGCTGGCTGGCGTATACCTCCGATGAGTCCGGACGCTTAGAGGTGTACGTGCGTCCGTTCCCGGGCCCGGGAGGCAAGTGGCAGGTCTCCACCGCCGGCGGACACTTCCCCACATGGTCTCGAAGCCGAAAAGAGATCTTCTACCTGCTCGAGGAGGGTAGGATCCTGGTGGCCGCGTACACCGTGGAAGGCGAGTCGTTCCGCGCCGAGAAGCCGCGCGTGTGGTCGACGGGGCTCGTGACTCTGCGGGTAGGCGCCAGGACCTACGACCTGCACCCGGACGGCGAGCGGATCGCCGTGCTGAAGGCCTCGGGGGAGGCGGACCACGTCGCCTTGATCGTCAACTTCTTCGATGAGCTGCGCCGTATCGCGCCGGCGGGCAGGCGATGACGCTCTCTCCCGGCACAAGACTCGGCCCCTACGAGATCGCTTCACCCCTCGGGGCCGGGGGAATGGGCGAAGTGTTCCGCGCGCGGGACACGAAGCTCAACCGCGACGTCGCCATCAAGGTTCTCCCCGCGGCCTTCGCGCAGGATGCCGAGCGCGTCGCGAGGTTCCGTCGCGAGGCGCAGCTCCTCGCATCGCTGAACCATCCCAACATCGCCGCGATCCACGGGCTCGAGGAGAGCGAGGGCGTCCTTGCCCTGGCGCTGGAGTTGGTCGAAGGCGAAGACCTCGCCGAGCGCTTGACGCGCGGCGCGATCCCCGTCGACGAAGCCATCGCGATTGCGAAGCAGATCGCCGAAGGTCTCGAGGCCGCGCACGAGAAGGGCATCGTCCATCGCGACCTCAAACCGGCGAACCTCAAGCTCACCAAAGACGGCACGGTCAAGATCCTCGACTTCGGTCTGGCGAAGGCCTACGGGGGAGAGGCGGACGCGGCGGGAAGCGAAGGGCTCTCTCAGTCGCCGACGATGTCGCGGCAGATGACGGAGGCCGGCGTCATCTTCGGCACTGCCGCGTACATGTCCCCCGAGCAGGCGCGTGGAGCGACGGTAGACAAGCGCGCGGACATCTGGGCCTTCGGAGTGGTGTTGTTCGAGATGCTGACCGGGAAGAGGCTCTTCACCGGCGAGACGGTGAGCGACACGCTCGCGGCGGTTCTGAAGACGGAGCCGGAGTGGGAGGCGGTTCCGGCGAGCGCTCCTTCGGCATTGCGGAACCTGCTGCGTCGGTGTCTGACGAAGGAGCCGAGGCAGCGGCTGCAGGCGATCGGCGAGGCGCGGATCGCCCTCGAGCAGACGCTCGGCACGCCCGATGTCGTCCGCGTCTCTTCGGGAGTGCGGGCGCTGCCATGGGTCATCGCGCTGAGTGCGACTATCGTCGCGGCGCTCGCGCTCTGGGCGCTGTGGCACCCGGCGCTCACGCCCGCGCGACCCCTGCGCCTGAGCGCCGAGCTGGGTGCTGCGGCATCGCTTTCGACCGGCTCGGGTCCCGCCGCGACCCTCTCCCCCGACGGCCGCCTCCTGGCTTTCGTCGCGAGCCAAGGTGCGGAGGGAGGGTCGCTTCTCTACCTCCGGCGCCTGGAGCAGCTCGACGCTTCGCCGCTATCGGGGACGGAAGGTGCCCGCGACCCATTCTTCTCTCCCGACGGGGAGTGGATCGCGTTCTTCGCCGACGCGAAGCTGAAGAAGGTCTCGGTCACGGGCGGCGCGGCCGTCACGCTCTGCGACGCAGCGGGTGCCCGGGGCGGGACCTGGACCGAGGACGGGACGATCTTCTTTACTCCTACTTTCCAGCCGGGCGTGGGCCTTTCGCGTGTATCGTCGGCGGGAGGCACGCCCCAGACACTGACCACGCCCGATGCGGCGTCCCAGGAGGTTTCGCACCGCTGGCCTCAGGCCCTACCCGGGGGCAAGGCCGTCCTGTACACCGCGGGCATTGGGTTGGGCAACTACGAGGACGCGAGCCTCGTAGTGCACACGCTCGAAGGCGACACGAGGAAGGTGCTGCATCGCGGCGGATATCATGGTCGTTACCTTCCGAGCGGCCACCTGGTCTTCATTCACGAGGGCACGCTCTTCGCCGCGCCCTTCGATCTGGATCGGCTGGAGCTGAGCGGCCAGCCCGTGCCCGCGATCGCGGGCGTGACCACCAACCCGAACACCGCGGGGGCCGAGTTCGCCTTTTCCCACGACGGAACGCTCGTGTACCAGCGGGGAGAGGGTTTCGCTGTGCCCATTCAATGGATGGACCGGGAAGGGAAGCTTCAGCCTTTGCGCGGGGCGCCCGACCACTACGACACCATCCGCTTCTCCCCCGATGGCCGGAGGCTCGCGCTGGACATCATCGACAAGAACTGGGACGTGTGGGTCTACGAATGGGGGCGCGACACCCTTTCTCGTCTCACGTTCGATCCTGGCGAGGATCGCTTCCCGGTATGGACCCCCGATGGCCGGCGCATCGCCTTCTCCTCGACGCGGGCGGACCAGGCGACAAGAAACCTGTACTGGCAGCGAGCCGACGGGACGGGCGAGGCGGAGGCGCTGACGGAGAGCAAGAACCCGCAAGTCCCGACATCATGGCATCCGAGTGGGGGGTTCCTGGCCTTCGGGGAGATCAACCCGCAAACGAGCCAGGACATCTTGATCCTGCCGCTCACGGGGGACGAGGGCTCCGGGTGGAAGCCGGGGAAGCCCATGGTCTTCCTGAACGGCCCCTTCTTTGAAGCAGAGGCGGCCTTCTCGCCGGACGGGCGCTGGCTGGCGTACATGTCCAACGAGTCCGGACGCAACGAGGTGTACGTGCGTCCGTTCCCGGGCTCTGGGGGGAAGTGGCAGGTCTCCACCGCCGGCGGACGCTTGCCCAGGTGGTCTCGAAGCCGAAGAGAGCTCTTTTACCCCGGCGAGGACGGGAGGATCATGGTGGCGGCGTATACCGTAGAAGGCGACTTGTTCCGCGCCGAGAAGCCGCGGGTGTGGTCGCCGAGGGTTGTGCCCATGCGGTTTAGCAACCGGAACTACGATCTGCACCCGGACGGCGAGCGGCTCGCGGTGCGGGACCAAGCCGAGGCCACTCGGGACAAGATCGTCTTGATCCAGAATTTCTTCGACGAGCTGCGCCGTATCGCGCCTGTGGGCAGGCGATGACGCTCTCTCCCGGCACAAGACTCGGTCCTTACGAGATCGCTTCGCCCCTCGGGGCCGGCGGGATGGGCGAAGTGTTCCGCGCGCGGGACACGAAGCTCAACCGCGACGTCGCGATCAAGGTCTTGCCCGCCGCCTTCGCGCAGGATGCCAAGCGCGTCCAGGTCCTGTGCGCACCCGGGGCCAATACCTTCACACCCTTCGCGCCAAAGTTTGTTCGTGGGACCGACGCCAGTTACGCGCTTTCTCTCAGAACGAGGTCTCTTTCCGGGTTGACTGCCCTCAGCAGCTCGGTCAGCTTCTCGACGGTCGGGACCGCCTTTCCCTGTTCGTACCGGGCGTAGGCGTTCCTGGATTTCAGTCCGAGCCGCCGGGTCACCTCGGCAAGGGACAATCCTCTAGCCTGTCGTTGACGCCTCAGCAGAAGCGCAACCAGGGTGCGCTCGTCTGGAGCGCCCACCTCAAAATGCCTGCCGACCCCAGGATAAACGTCGACCCGAAACCCTGGCGTGTCTGCTAGTAACTCGACAGCATCCTTGATCATTTCGTACGCTTCCCGTTTGCTCCGTCCCTGTGTGAAGACGCCCAGCATGGGAACTTCGATCGCCCACCATTTGCCCTGTTTGAGCAGTCGGCCTTCAAACCTCATTGCCTATTCTCCCTGCGCGAGCTTCAAGATCGCCTTTGCGGTACGTTCGTTGATCTCCACGTGCCTCGGTACGGCCACTTCATTCTCCCCGTCCGTCCAGATGGTGTGCCTTGCTCCTTCTCAAGCTACCCGCCAACCGAGGCTTCTGAGTTTCCTCTCCACCTCCCTTCGTTTCACCCTCCCAGTGTACACCTAACCGGGTACAAACACCATTCCGCGGTTTTGCCGCCGTTGCGCGACGAAGCTTCAGATCCTCGGCGAGAAACACCTCGCAACTCCCGCCCTCGACGATCTTCCGAACGATACGGTAATGGGAGACGGCAGATCCGATCACGCGATCTCTGGCCGCCCAAGAATTGACACAGTGCACGCGATAGGCGGAAGACGGGTCGAAGAAGCTAACTGACTGAGGATGGAGAGAAGGAAGGAGAGGCTCGAGCCGATGGAAAGCGAGATCGTGCTGCCCACGAGCGTCAACGCTTGGCCTCACGAACGGCTTTTCCTTTCGCCCGAGACCGAGGCAGGAAATCCCGAGGGCGCTGATGTGTCGGCGGCCATGCGCAAGCGCTTGGGGAAAGACTTCTCCACAGGCACCGGCCGTCCTACTCCGCCTGGACGCAGCCAAAATTTGATATGGCTCCGGCCTTTGTCCGGCCTCCAGGAGCCAGCACCCCTGTCTCGGCAGAAGGCGGGAGGAAGCCGGTGAAGTTCACCGACGGGCGCAAGCTCTGCTACCGTAACGAAGTTTAATAATGATGGCCGTGGAGGTTCGGAGAGAGCCGGAACGCGCCGCTGGGACCCCAACAGTCCTCTTCGAAGGCTCGGTACGCAATGGGCTCGAGAGGTGATAACAATTACGACGTGGCCGCTGGCGCCAACGGTTTCTGATGAGCCCGACGCTTTCTCCCGGAACAAGACTCGGTCCCTACGAGAGCGCCTCGCCCCTCGGGGCTGGGGGGATGGGCGAAGTCTTTCGCGCGCGGGACACGAAGCTCAACCGCGACGTCGCCATCAAGGTCCTGCCCTCAGCGTTCGCGCAGGATGCCGAGCGCGTCGCGCGATTCCGACGCGAGGCGCAGGTGCTCGCCTCGTTGAACCATCCCAACATCGCCGCG
>CAZKNR010000152.1:0-19659 GCA_964553925.1 uncultured Acidobacteriota bacterium | reverse complement strand
CTCGTCGCGCTCCTGAACCGCGAGGGCGGAACGGATGAGGACCAGCATCAGATCCTCGGCGAGACGAGGAGGAAGCTTCAGGCTCGCGGCCGTCTCCCGCGCCCGCTCGACGACCTCTCGCTCCTGACGGAAATCGCGCGTGGGGGCACCGGTCGCCCGCTTAGCGCTTCCGATCTCGGAGGCGAGCCGCGCCCGTTCCGCCACGAGCTCCAGAAGTTTCCGATCGAGAGCCTCTAGCTCGTCCCGCAACCCGCTCAGCGTTCGTTCCATAGGCCGATTCTGTCCGAGCGAGCGCCCCGGTTCAATCCCGTAGGTTCTCGTACTAGAATACCGGCCGATGTTCGTCGCGAGCCTTCTCTTCGCACTCCTCCTGCCTGCGGTCGTCGCGGGACAGCAAACGGGTTTCCTCCAAAGGACGGTCGAGGTCGCATCGGTCACGTACAGGTACCAGGTCTACGTGCCCGCGAGCTATACGCCGTCGAAGAAGTGGCCGGTCGTCTTCTTCCTTCACGGAGCCGGCGAGCGCGGCACGGACGGAGAGAGACAGACCGACCTGGGCCTCCCCGCGCGGATCCGGGAGATGAAGGATTTTCCCGCGGTCGTGGTCATCCCCCAATGCGGCCAGGGCGCCTGGTGGGGAGACCCGGAGATGGAGGCCCAGGCGTTTGCCGCGCTCGAGCAGTCGATGAAGGAGTTCAACGGAGATCCGGAGCGGGTGTACCTGACCGGGCTCTCCATGGGCGGGTACGGAACCTGGGCTTTCGGCTACAAGTACCCCGAAAAGTTCGCGGCCCTGGTCCCGGTCTGCGGCGGCGTCGTGGCGAGCCGCCGCTTCCTTACGGCGCCGGCGTGGCACCCGTTATCGACAAGCCCCGAGGAACCCTACGGGGAGACGGCGAGCCATCTGACGACCATCCCCATCTGGGCGTTCCACGGAGATGCGGACCCGAGAGTCCCGGTCACGGAGTCGCGCAAGCTCACCGAAGCCGTCAAGGCTCGCGGAGGCCGCGTGCGCTACACCGAATACCCCGGCGTCGCTCACAACGCGTGGGATCGGGCTTATTGGGAGGAAGAGCTCCTCCCGTGGCTTCTCGCTCAACGAAAACCCAAAAAATGAGGAGTCCCTCTCATGCGCATCGCAAAGGCATTCTTCGTCGCCGCGGCCGTCGTCTCTAGCGCAGCCGCCCAGGAACGCGTCCAGTTCAAGCCCGAGGTGGGGCACCCCACGTTCGCCGTCCGCGAACCGGTCTTGAAGCTGAAGCCGGGCGCCATCCTCGTCTCGAACACGATGATGGGTCCCTACTACACCGAGGAGGGCGGGGCCTTTCCCGGAGAAGTGGGTCCGTTTTACATCGAAGGCGCCACCACCAAGGACACGCTCGTGGTCGAGGTGCTCAAGGTGCGCCCCAATCATGACATCGCTGCTTCTTCGATTTCGGGGTCCTTCGGCGGCCTCGCGGGAGAGAGCCGCGTTCGCTTTCTCGCGGATCCGATCCCCGACCGCCGCTACGTCTGGAGGCTCGATCGCGAGCGCATGACCGGAAAGACCACGCTTCCCGGGAGCAAGATGCGCGAGATCGAGATCGATCTGCAACCGATGCTCGGACGGATTGCGGTGGCGCCCCGGGGCCAGGAGGCTTTCGCCGGGATGTGGCCCGGCGATTTCGGCGGCAATATGGACGCCCCCGAGGTCCGCGAGGGCACGACGCTGTATCTTCCGATCTTCCATGACGGCGCCTACGTGTACTTCGGCGATGGACACGCCCGTCAGGGCGAGGGGGAAGTCGGCGGAACCGGTCTCGAGACGTCGATGGACGTGGAGCTGCGCTTCGACCTCATCAAGGGGAAGACCATCGACTGGCCGCGCCTCGAGGACGAGAACTACATCATGGTCGCGGGAAGCGCGCGCCCCTTGATCGACGCATTCCGGCTCGCGCACGTGGAGCTCATCGAGTGGCTGGTCGAGGACTACGGCTTCGACCGGCTCGACGCTTACGCTCTCCTCGGTCAGCTCGCGGTGTCCACGGTCGCCAACATCGTCGACCCCGCCTACACCGTCATCGCGAAGTTCCCGAAGAGATACTTGCCAAAATAAGTTTTCGGAGTCTCGGCCTCGACAAACGATGAACCTAGAGCACCGAAGAGAGCCAGGAACAATCCTACCAGGACGTTATGACGCAGTTTCATCATTTGGCTTGGCTGGGCTGGAAAGATTGTAGAATCTCTCAGATCTAGCGCCCTTCCGATCGACCGAGATACAAGGCGGCGTGTTCGAAGATCACATCGTCGTCTTCGTCCTGAGCAAAGGTATCCACGGAGCGCTTGACCTCCCAACTGCGCTGGACGAATGCACGGATGAGACGTCCGTCGACGTTTGCGTCTGTGAACAGAGGGAAGCGAGGCACTTAGGGCTTTGGGGGCCAGTCTACGGGTCGAGCGATGTGGCGGTCTTCCGGTGCAGGCTCTGCCGGAGGGTACCCTCCGTGGCGGTCCACATACTCTTGCCACTGACGCTCGAGCCTCTCCGTGGTGCCTTCTTTCGCCTTTATGGAAGCGTCGATTTCGTCTTTCCGGTCGTGATAGTAAGACAGGGCTGCGTAGACCTGGGCCAGGTTAAGCTGAGGGAACTCTTCTTGGATTCTCTCGGCAGGGTAGCCACGGTGGAAGTAAAAGACGATATCCTCGACCGCTACCCGCGTGCCTTCGATGCAGGCCTTTCCGCCGCGGACACGCCGGTCCTTGGTGATGTGCGAGTAAACGGTTGACGTCGTCGTGGCCATGACACTCCTAGTATACCGCTCGGCCGCGCGGATGGCTCTTTTGGAACATGGGAGCGAGGTCGCTCACTTCGACATCGAGGTAGGCGTGGGTCGAGAGAAGCGACGTGCAGCCGAGAAGTTTCTGTACAACAAAGACGGATGCGCCGCGGCGGAGAAGACGCTCTCGTCGGGACCGAGGTCGTTGATCTTGTCCGGCTGCATCGCGACAATGAAAGGTGATTCCTCAAGCCCGCTTCTGGCGTTCGCGCTCGACCAGGATCCGTCGCAGGATCTTTCCCGAAGGAGACTTTGGGATCTGATCGACGATCTCGACCATGCGAATCTTCTTGTAGGGAGCGACCCGGCTGGCGACGAAGGCCTTGATCTCCTCCTCCGTCACTTCGCCCCGCTTCACCACGAACGCCTTCGGAACTTCCCCCGCTTCCTCGTCGGGAACGGGGATGACCGCGGCGTCCGCGATCGCCGGGTGCGTCAGCAGGAGGGCTTCGAGCTCCGCTGGGGCCACTTGCATGCCCTTGTACTTGATGAGCTCCTTGAGGCGGTCGACGATGTAGAAATAGCCGTCCTCGTCCGCGTGGCCGATGTCGCCCGAGTGGAAGAAGCCGTCCGCGTCGATCGCCGCGGCCGTAGCGCCCGGCTGATTCAAGTAGCCTTTCATCACCTGGGGTCCGCGCATCCAGAGCTCTCCGTCTTTCCCCGGGCCGAGCGCCTCTCCCGTCGCCGGGTCCACGACTTTGCACTCCGTTCCCGGAACGGGAAAGCCGACGCTGCCAAGCCGGTTCCGGCTGTCGGGCGGGCTCAGGTGGGTCGCGGGGCTCGTCTCGGTGAGGCCGTAGCCCTGGAACACGAGCGAGCGGAGTCTCTTCGCGCAGGCCTCCGAGAGATCGAGTCCGAGGGGCGCCGCTCCGGAGAAGACCCATCGGAGCGACAGATCGAACTTGTCGACCAGCGGATGCTTCGCGAGAGCGAGCACGATCGGCGGGACGACGTGGGCGATGGTGACGCGGTACCTGGAAAGCGCCGTGAGGAACTGCTCGAGGTCGAACCGCGGCAGGATGACGATCGAAGCCCCGTTGCGCAGGATCCAATTGAGGATCACCATCATCGCGTAGATGTGGAAGAACGGAAGGATACCGACGGCGACGTCGTTTTCCTGGATGTCCTCCTTATAGACCTCCGTCACCTGGGCGAGATTGGACGAGAGGTTCCGGTGGGTGAGCATCACCCCTTTCTGCAGGCCCGTGGTCCCGCTCGAATAGGGAAGGGCCACGATGTCGTTCGCGGCGTCGATTTCGACCTCAGGAGGATTCCCGTCGTTCGCGAGAAGCGCCTCGTAGGGTGTCGCCCCTTCGGCTTCACCTAGAACGAATATCTCCCCGACACCGGTGCCGCGGGATCCCTCGCGAGCGTTCGCGAGGAAGGCCGGGGTGGTGAGAAGGTACTTCGCCTTCGAGTCTTTGAGCTGCCGCTCGAGCTCGCCGGGGGTATAGAGCGGGTTGATGGTGGTCGCGATTCCGCCGATCGCGGCGACGCCGTGAAACGCCACCGGATATTCGAGGACGTTCGGGCAATAGACGGCGAAAACATCGCCTTTCCGGAACCCGCGATCCCAAAGGCCCCGCGCGAATCGTCGTATATCGCGATACAGCTCGCCATAGGTGACGACCCGGCCGGTGACGCCATCGATGAGCGCGGGTCTCGACGCGCGGCTTTCGACCCCCTCGAAGACGTAGGCCGTGAGAGAGCTCTCGGGGATGGAAATGTCTGGCCAGGGACCGCGGAAAACGACCGATCTACCCATGCTGGCGAGCAAAGGTAGATCAAGCTGGAGGCCGACCGCAAGTAAGCCTGCCAGGGCTAGATTAGACCAGCGCCTGATAAGGCGCGGGCGACCGCTCCAGGATCTCGGCAACCGTCGAGAGAGCGTTACCGAGACGAGAGCGCTCCTGGACCGGGCCGAGACAGATGCGCACCGCGTGGGCGCTGGTCGAGCGCGCCGCGATGAAGTCCTCCGCGGGCGAGAGCAGGACGCCGCGCATCCGGGCCTGGGCTACGAAGTCCCGAACGCACCAAGGCTCGGGGATGGTGAGCCAGCCGTGGGGGCTCGCGGGGTGGGCGCGGTACTCGAAGGCGCCGAGAATCGAGACGGCGAGCTTCTGGCGCGCCCGGATCTCGGAGCGCTTCCATTCCATGACTCGCTCGGCCGTGCCGTCCTCGATCCAGCGCGAGACCACCTCCGCTAACGGCGGCGGCGCCATGATGGTCGTTGCCGAGAGCGAGGCCGCGAGGCGATCGACCATCGCGGGGGGGGAAATCAGAAAACCGATGCGAAGGCCGGGGGCAAGGCTCTTCGAAGTGCCCGTGAGATGGTAGAACTTCGAAGGATCTCCCGCGAAGCTCCGAAGAGGCTTCTGTCGCGGCAGGAGGAACCCGTAGCTGTCGTCTTCGACGACGGCGAGACCGTAGGCTTCGGCCAGGGCGGCGATCTGCCTCCTTCGCTCGTCGGACATCACTGCCGACGTCGGGTTCTGGAGCGTGGGCATGCAGTAGAGCGCTTTCGCTTCCGTCGTCACGCAAGCGGCCTCGAGGGCGTCGGGGCGTATGCCCTCCTCGTCCATCGCGAGACCTCGGAGCCGGAGGTGAAGGAGGTTCGCGAGCGACTTCATTCCGCTGTAGGTCACTTCCGCCGTCAAAACCGTGTCGCCGGGATTGGTGATGGTCGCGAACGTAACCGCCATCGCGTGCTGCGCGCCCGAGGTCAAGAGAAGGTTGTCGGGAGAGACCTCGACGCCGAGCGATTTGAGGAGCTTCGCCGCCGCGCGCCGGTGACGCGGGTGACCTTGGTGGGGCTGGTAATCGACGAGAGCGCTCGGACCGTCGCTGAAGAGGTGCTTCGCCATGCTCTCCATGAGCTCGCGACTCAAACCGTAGGGAGGCAGGCTATTCACCGTAAGGTCGAGCACCGACGGCTCCGACACTTCCCGCCTCAGGCTGAACGTCTCCATGCGGCGCACGAACGTCCCGCGGCCCACCTCTCCGCTCACCAGACCTCGCCGCTCCGCCTCGGTATAGGCGCGCGTGACCGTCGTGAGAGCGACTTTGAGATCGTCCGCGAGATCGCGCTGAGGGGGCAGGCGCTCGCCGTCCGTCAACTTGCCGCTCGAAACGTCCTCAGCAATCGCGTTGGCGATGGCGAGGTACAGAGGCTGTTCGCGGTTCGATAAAACCGGCTTCCATATTGTCATCACTAAGTCTTACCATTTGTACTCACCAAAAGACAAGACGATCTGAATGCAATTATGTCATTGAATGCATGCAATTTACTCATGGCGACCATGACCGCGCATTGACAACCGGACCGTGGCGGGACCAGACTTGGGAGCGCTTTCAGGAGGTTTTCTTGACTATCAATGGACTCACTCTCGCACTCTGCTCCTGGATCGGGATGGCCGAAGGGCAGAGTAAACCCGCTCCCGATCTCAAGAATTTCGACATGACCCAGGTGAAGCCGGACCTCTCCCGGTACTCGAGCTACAGCTGGAGCAAGGATCAGGTAGCGGTCGTCAACCTCGCGAACCACATCCGGCTCATCAATGCCATACAAAAGCAGATGAAGGAGCATGGGTACCGGATCGACACGGTAAAGCCAGACGTCGTGATCCAGTACAAAGCCGAGCGTCACACCGGCGTGCACACCCAATCGTCACAGAAGCCCTCGGCCTGGGACCCGACCGATCTCAAAGTCCAGGTCGAGCTTATCCGCGAAGAGCAGGTGACCCTCGAGATCCTCCTGGTCGAGGCGGACTCCGGCTTTGTTCTCTGGCAAGCCAAAGGCTCGTACCCGATGGGCACCCCGGACAAGGCGGAAAAGCTCATCAACGAGGCGGTCGAAGGACTCTTCTCGGAATACCCAAAGGAGGACTAGATGTGGAAGCGGATGGCGAGATATGGAGATACGACGAGATCCAGATCCCTGTTCTTCTCCCCCATCTCCTCCTATCCCCCTATCCCCCTTCTTACACCAGGATCTAGATCTCCGGAAACTGCCGCGGTAGCCGCGGGCTCTCGCCTCGCCGAGCAGCCTCGCTGACGTAGCTTTTGTAGAGCTCGTTGTAGATCGCGACCGACTGATAGCAAGCGGCGATGGTGGTCTCCGCGCCCCTCAGGCAGTGCATCCGGTTCCACTCCGGGATGTGGCGTTCGCTGTTGGCGAAGACCCGCCGCTGATCGACGTACTCGAGAACGACACGCCCGAGGCGCATGAGCACCTCGCTCCCGTCGTCGTCTTCGAAATCGCGAGCGATGTCCGGACAATTCGAGACCGCGCTCGCCAGAGATTCGAACTGCGGGCGCGCCGAGTCGACGACTTCTTGGAGCTTGCTCTCCTCCCTGGAGGACGAGGGCTCGGCGGTTCCGCCGAGCGTTTGCGCAAGGCCGGCCGAAGGATTCATCGCGACTTCGGCCGCCGAGCGACCCCCTCCCTGAAGGAGCTCCATGGCGTGATCCGCAGCGACGGCGAACCCGATCGATTCCCCCTCCGCAACCTTCATCGTAGCGATTCCCACCACGCGGCCCGAGCGATCGACGAGCGGCCCTCCGCTGTTGCCCGGGTTGATGGCGGCATCCGTCTGGACCAGGGTTGCTCCCTCGATCGGGCGGATCGCGCTCACGATCCCGCGAGTGACGCTGCTCTCGAGGACGCCCATGGGAGAGCCGATGACGTAGACCTCCTGACCCACGCGGAGCGCCGAGACCGGCGCAAGCTCGAGGCTCCTGCGGTCGGTGAGCTCCCGGTCGAGGCGAATCAGGGCGAGGTCGTGGCTCTCGGCGATCCGCTCGACCGTGCCGCTCAGGGCACTTCCGTTCGAGAGTTTCACGAGCACCTGTCCGCTTCCACCCACCACGTGGTGATTGGTGATCACCGTGGTGGGGTCGACCAGGAATCCGCTGCCGCGGCCCTCGTCGGAGATGATCGAGACCACGGATTCGATGGTGCGTCCGATGGTGTCCTCGAGGTTAGCCGGCGCCTCGGGGGCCGGCGCTTCGGCGGCCTCGATCGACTCGCTCGCCTCGCCTTCGGAGGGAGCGCTCTCGCTTTCGGTGTCGGCGTTCTCTGACCGGCTCGTGAGAACGATGTAGCCAGCGGCGCCGACGAAGAGGGCTCCGACCACGGCCAGTGTCACGTAGGAAAGGCCCGAACTCTGGCCATTCCGAGCTCTCCCGCCGGGGCCACCCGGGGAAGAGCCGCAGACACAGGCTCTCGCCGAGGACGGCATCGCGCGGCCGCATTTCGGACACATCCGGAGACCGGCGCCTGGGCTCAAGGAACGACTCCTGTTTTTGGGCTCGATCCGATGATATCAGGAGCTTCGTTTGGAATCGAACCTCGAGTGGCGGTAGCTCGAGAGGAGCTCCACTTCGACTCCGTCGAGAATCTCGAGAGCCGCGAGCCGCCCGACGATGGGAGAGAGAGTGACTCCGCTGTGCATCACCGCGAGGTAGACGCCGGGCGCCCCGTCGGGAAACCCGATGAGCGGATATCCGTCCTTGGGGAGCGGGCGGAACCCCAGGGTCACTTTCTCGAGCGAGAGCTTCCCGAGACCGGGAATGTACTTCTGCCCCGCGTCGAGAACCCTCTCTCCTTCTTCTTCGGTTCCCGCGGTCGAGGGCGCGGCCCCGAAACCCATCCCCGCAACGATCCGGCCGTCGAGCTTCTGTTTCACGTGGGCTCCGGGGGACAGCACGACCCGGCCGACGAGTCGCTCCGCGGGCTTGGTGTGCGCGAGGACGCCCGGCGATTCGACGAGGGGGACATCGACGCCCACCATCGCCCCGAGCCTCACAGTGTCGACCCCGGCGGCGGCAACTACGACGTCGAGCTCGAAATCTCCCGCCGTCGTGCGAACCCCGGTGAGTCTTCCCCATTTCTGATCGATCGCGGTCACTTCGCAGGGAAAGACGACGCGGGCGCCCTGTCTTTGCGCGTGATCGACGAGGACCTCCGTGGCGCGCACCGGGTCGAGGCTTCCCTCGTCATCACAAAAGCTAGCGGCGGCGACGTCCCCGGGCTCGACGTTCCCCTCGAGCTTCCGAAACTCCTCCACGTCGACGAGCCGCGTGGGATAGCCCCAGCGCTGATGGGAAAACACCTCTTGCCGGAGCCACCTCGCGCGATCCGGCTCGTGGTACCACTCGAGACTTCCGCCCCACTGCACTTCGAGGTCGCCCCCGAGCTCACGCTCGAGGTGGCGATAGCCGAGAGCGCCGAGCCGGTTCAGGTGGAAATAATGATGAGGCTTCTTGGAGAAGGTCGCGTTGATCCACGCGAAGGAGTTCGCGGTCGCGCCTGAGGCCGGCTTGGTCTTCTCGAAGAGCGTGACTTCCGCGCCCCGGCGCGCCAGGTGATACGCGATGGACGCTCCGACGATGCCCCCGCCCACGACACCGATCCTCCGCGGCGCCGCGAGAGCCATACGCGCTCCCGGAAGCGCCGCGACCGCCACTCCGGAAAAAATCTGGAAAAAGCGACGACGATCCATGGGGTCCTCCGAGCCTCGAATCTTACAGCAGATCAGTCGAGGCGGAGAACGGCCATCGGAGAGGGGTATTGCTTTGCTTGGACGAGCTTTACGGGTACAATAACAATCAACAATTATTTCTTTAGCGTCCAAAAGCCCCACCCGGCGGAAGGAAAATCGAGGCTTTTGTCTCTAAAAATTGGCCTGGTAAGCGCGCATCACCCGCTTTGAAGCCATTACCCGGCTCCAACGAGAACATGACGAGCGACGGCTATTCACCGGATTCCTCCGAGTACGCGGGCCTCTATCCCCGCGCGACGCTCCGCGAGGTCTATTTCACGCTCCTCAAGCATCGCTGGGCCGCGGTGGCCGTGGCTCTCGCCACGTGGTTCCTGGGTGCTTTGTCTCGGTACATGGAGACCCCGGTCTATCGCGCGACGGCGCTCATCCAGATCGATTGGGAGAAGATCAACCTGGTCGACGACGTGATGGTGAATCCCACGCGGGGGATGGCCGACCTCTACGGCACGCAGGAAAAGATCGTCAAGAGCCGTCTCCTGGCGGAGCTCGTTGTCGAAGACCGTGAGCTCTGGGAGCACGCGCTGTTCGCCCCCGCATCGAACGACGCGGCCGATCCGGAGAAACGCGCGAAGGCTATCGCCCGGTCGATCCAGGGAATGATCGACGTGAGGCGAGTGGAGAAAACGCAGCTCATGGAGGTGAGCTTCGTGACTCCCGACCCCGAGCTCTCCGCCGAGCTCGTCAATTCCCTGATTCAGCAGTACATCCAGTTCAACGTGGACTCCGAGTCCGGCCTCGCTCGCGGCACGAGCGAATTTATCGACGGAGAAGTCGAGGAGCTGCGGCGGGACATCATGGCGAAGGAGAAGTTCCTCCGCGACGGCGCCAAGAACAAGGCGCTGGTGATGGGAGACGGTCGCGAGGACAACATCGTCATGCAGCGGCTCGAGACTCTGAACCTCCAGCTCACCGAAGCCGAGGCGGAGCGCGCCGCCGCCGAGGCAAAGCTCCGCAGTATCTCCCACGCCGATCCGCGAAGCATCGAAGAAGTCCGCAACAGCAGCGCCGTGCGGGAGCTCGAGCGCAAGCGCCTCACGCTCACCGAGAAGCGCGAGGAGATGGCTTCGACCTTCGGTCCCGACTGGCCGGAGATGAAGCGCATCAAGAGCGCCATCGTTGAAGTGGAGCGCTCCCTCGGTAATATGGTGAAGGAGGAAGCTAGCAAGATCGCGGCCGAAACCAGGGTCTCTTATCAGGAAGCGCTCGACCGGGAAACCCTTATTCGGCGCTCGCTCGAGGAGCAGAAGTCGAGCGTGCAGGACCTGCAGCTGGCTACCGCGGATTTCGAACAGGTCAAGATGGAGCTTTCGAACCAGCGCCAGATGTTGCAGGGACTCCTGAAGCGCCGCTCCGAGACCGACCTCAACGCGGATCTCGGCGAACGCCAGCCGGTCAAGATCAAGATCATCGAGCGCGCCGAGCCTTCCACCGGACCGTACGCACCGGGCGCGAAGCGCCGGGTGATGATGGTGGCCCTCCTCGGTCTCGTCCTCGGGGTCGCGACCGCGTACCTCATCGACCACTGGGACGATTCGATTCATACCGTCGAGGATCTGAAGCGCTACATCCCGCTCCCCTACCTCGGCATGATCCCGAGGTACGGCGACAAACCGGCGTTGTCCCAGATCGGACGGAGGCTCTCGGGAGAGCCGCGGGCCGAGCCCGCGGGGGGGCTCGAGGACACCATGGCCTCGAAGCGCTCGAACTACCTCCCGTCTCTCTACGATCGCAACCCGGCCCTCGCCGAAAATCGGAACACGCTCACGGAGCGGTTCCGGTTCCTGCGGGGCTCGATGCTCTTGAGCACCCCGGGCTCGGTCCCGAAAGTGGTGCTCGTCACCAGCCCAGACAAGAGCTGCGGCAAGACGTTCGTCTCGAGCAACCTGAGCTGCGCCCTGGTGCAGCTCGGAAAGAAGGTTCTCCTCATCGACTCCGACCTGAGGAATCCAAAGCTCCATCGCGTGTTCAACTACCGAAACCGGGTGGGGCTCACGAACGTGCTCACCGGTCAGAAGGAGCTCGGCGACGGATGCATCATGAGGACCGACATCCCCAATCTGTTTCTGATGATGGCCGGGCCCGCGAGTCCCAACCCGGGTGAGCTCCTGGCGTCTCAGGCGATGGAGAAAGTCCTCGCGAACTGCGCCGAGCACTTCGACTTCGTGGTCCTCGACTCGGCGCCGCTGCTCCCGGTCTTCGACTCCCACATCCTGTCGACGCGCTGCGACGGAGTCATCCTCGTCGCCCGCGCCGGAGTGACGTCGCGGCACGCGACGCTCCAGAGCGTCGAGCTGGTGTCGAGGGTGCAGGGAAGGATCACCGGAATTGTTTTGAACGACGTGAACCTCGAGGACTACGCCCAGTACTACTACCACAGTCATTACACCTACGAGTACGGCCGGTATCCCGCGGACGAGGAACGGGTGCGCTTGAGCTGAGGCCCTGCCACCAGGAACGGCACCGATGAGGCAAATCAACTCGAACTGGTCGAACTGGTCGAACTGGTCGAACTGGACGAGACCGATCGTTCTCGGTACGGCGGCGATGCTTCTCCTTCACCGTGAAGCTCCGGCTTCGAACTTGGTTCGAGGCACGATTGCAGGACAGGTATACGACCTGAAGACCAAGAAGCTCCTGCCGCAGGTGACGGTGGGGTTGCGCACCATCGGGACGGAGGAGTCGTTCGAGGCCGTGACCGACGCTTCGGGGTCCTACGTGCTCGCCGATACTCCCGCCGCCGTCTACTCGTTTACGCTCCGGTCCGGCGGCCTCGAAGTGCCGGTGAAGGAGCGCATGGATCTTCGGGTGGGAATGCCCTTCATCCTCGAAAGCTGCTTCGATCTCGACTCCGAGAAGAAAGCGGCCTCGGTGCGCGCCGAGTGCCGCTCGGGTCTCGTCGAGGAGTCGAGGGTCGCGACCATCGGTCCGCACCGCCTGCTTCTCCCCGACCGGTTTCAGGAGCAGCCGGCGGCGGGAGACGTCGCGCAGTCCGCGCCCACCGGGCCCACCGGGATCGAGCATTCCGGGATCGAGTGCCTCACTCACGATCACTATCCCCGAGTGGATGCCGGGATTCGGCCGGGCGACCAGGTGCAGACGACGCGGGTCTACTTCCGCTCCGACAAGTATCCCGACTTCTACTACGTCGAGATGACGAAGGAGCATCCGACCATCGACGACTTCCAGGCGATCCTGCCCAAGCCGGGGCCCGAGACGGAGCGTCTCATCTACTACGTGGAGTCGATAACCCTCAACATCGAAACCCTCCAGACTCAGGAGTTCGATCCCGAAATCATCGCCGCGGAAGAGTGCCGCCGAAGGGGCGCGCCCGCGTGGTTCGAGGGCGACCCCTCGATCGTGGTCGGAGCCACCCTGCCCGGCGCCGCGGCCATCCCTCCGGGATTTTCGGCCCTCGGCATCACGGGCTTCGTGAACTCCCTCGGTGTGTTAAGCACCATCGGCGGCGGCGTCGCCGCCGGCGGTGTCGCGGGCTCCACGGTAGGCGCGATTCTCGTGGTAGGCGGCGGCGCCGCGGCGGCCGCGACCGGTGTCGTCGTCGCAACCGGCGGTGACGAGGCAAGCCCGCCACGCTAGCAATCGTTTCCTGGTTTATCCCCCTATCTCCTCCTGTCTCCCCATCCCCCTTTCTGAGGCTATCTCTTGCGGGATTCCATTCCCGCGACTGCTCCCAGCAGGATGGCGAAGAGGGCCAGGTTCGCCGGAAGATGCAGGCTGAAATCCGTGAGGCTGTGGAGGGCCATGGCGACGACCGCGCTGGCGAAGCCCGCATGGAGTGCCTTCAGGGAACGGTCCGGCTCGAGATCCCTCCGGACTCTCCGGGCGGCCCGTACGAAAGCGAGCCCGAGCCAGGCGAGGAGAGTAAGGCCGGGAAGGCCCAGCTCGATCGCGAGCTGCAGATAGTCGTTGTGCGCCCAGCTATAGAAGATGCGCCCCCCGAAGCTGCGATACCGGGCCCCCACGTAACGAAACGAGCTCAAGCCCGAGCCCGTGAGCCAATAGTCGCGGACGGCCGGGACGCTGTCTTGCCAGACCTGGATTCGGGTCGCTTCTTTCTCCCACTGATCGCCGAGGCCGGCGAACCGGCCGACGAGCGGCTCGACGCCAATCCATAAGGCGACTCCCCCGATCGCGAGGGCGAGGGCGAGAAACGCACCCATGTTCCGACGGCGTGAGTTCCGGTTCTGCGAGTCGCGGGTGAGCGCGACGAAGGCGACGAGCCCCGCGGCCGCGAACGCGATGCCGGAGCGAGACAGCGACAACAGGAGACCGAGCGCGAGAAGGAGGATCGCGATCCCGGCGATGCCAGCAAGGCCACCCTCGTTTCCCCGCCCGCGCCTTGATCCCCTCGAAGTTTTCTGCGCTCGTTCCCGGAGCCAGGCGAAAAAGCCCACGCTCGACAAGAGAAGCATGCTCTGGAACGCGGCGTAGTGGTTCGGATTGCCGAAGCTCCCCGTGGCGCGCATGGCCTCGCTCGCCTGCCCGCGAGCGCTCTCTAGTTCCGAGAAGAAGCCGGCGACGCCGACGACACCCGAAGCCGCTCCCAGCAGAACGAGGCCGAGGCTCAATCGCAAAGCGCCTTCGCGAGTGCGGGCAGAGCAGAACGACGTGTAGAAGAGACCGGCGACGGCGAGCCAGATCCAGAGGCCGCGCAAGGATTGGTACGGAGCGAGACTCCACGGTGCGGCGGATGGCTCGGAATCGAGGAGGCGCTCCGCTTCGGCGCGAAGACTCGCGGCCTCGGGCGAGAGGCTCGAGAGAGTAGGAAGGCTCAGCGGCACGAGGGAAAGCGCGACCCAGAACGTGAGCAGCGCGAGCGGCAGAAGGAGGCCCGTGCGCTTGACGGGACGTCCGAAGAGGAATCCTTCCCTAGCGAGGTCGAGCTCGACCGAAGCTCGTCCGCCGGAGCCCGGCAGGAGGATCTGAACGTCCGGGCTCGGCGTTCTCCCGGGGAAACCGCCCAGCGTGAGAAAGCGCACGACGCCCGCGAGCTCCGGATGCCTCACCCAGAACGGGAGCCGCCTCCAGGCTTCGAATCGCGAGCGAATGGCCTCGGTCTTCTCTGGCGGCTCCCGAAAGTCGCGCGCCACGACGCCGAGCACCAGAAACGCCGAGCCCAGCTCGAGGAGAAGCACCGCCCAGGGATCGTAGCCGCCCCAGTTCCAGGCGACGGCCGCGAGCAGCAGGACGAGCGCGACGGGAAAGACGCTCACCGCGCCCCCTTCGCAAGAAGCGACATCAGCTCCTGACGCGCGGAAGCGTTCTCGGGCTCGAGTCGAATCACTTCTTCGTACCGCTTCACGGCTTCGAGGTCGTCGCCCGCCTGCCGCAAGGTCCGGGCGAGCCCGAGGAGCGCCGGCACGTAGGAGGACCGTCTCGAGACCGCTTGCCGAAAGAGCGCTTCGGCGGTGACCACGAGGCCGCGTCCCTTGTACTCCTCTCCCATCGCGCACAGGAGCTCGAGGCTCGCGCGACTGCTGGCGCCAAACTTGGCCTCGACCTGTTCGAGCGTCGTTGCCAGCGCGTCGTAGGCCTCCTCCTCCTGGCCGAGCGCGAGATGCGCGCGAGAGACCCAGAGGACTGGCTCGAGGGGGCTCCGCCCGTCGCCGGACTCTTCCGCGAGGCTCTTCCAGCTCCGGGCAGCCCGGAGGGCGATCTCGGGTCTCTCTCCCTCGAGACCCCAGTAGACGATTCGCCGCAGAACGTTGGGGTCGCGGGAGGTCAGCAGGTCCTCTCCGAGGGACTCCCAGACCGCGTCGAGCTGGCCGGCCTGGAAAAGCGCGTCGAGAAAGTGGGTGCGCGCGAGCGGATGATCGGGAACGAGAGCTCCCCACCTCGTGGGGGACACCCGGTTTCGCGAGAGCGCACGAAAGGCGGACCAGGAGAGCTCGGGCTCGAGCGCCATCGCCGCCTTCAAATGGAGCTCGGCGCCGGGGAGCGGATCGCGCAGGCCGGAAGGCTCTTCGGGACTGCGCCATCCGTCGAGGCTCGCGCGGGATTCCAGAAGCCACGTGCCGTAGGAGAGCTGCAGCCGGCCGTTGGCCGGATACCGGGCGATCGCGGCCTCGTAGGCGGCGCGCACCTTTGCCGGCTCCGAAAGGCGGCTCGCATGGAACGTCGCGAGGAGGAACGACGGCTGGTAAAAGGACGGCGCCTGCCTGAGCGCGCGGCGCACGAGATCGAGCTCTTCCTCCCGAAAACGGTTGGCCTCGAAACGAGTCTGAAGGAGCCCGAGGGCGGCCTCGGGGTTTTCGATCCGGTTCGGATCGACGGCCGCCGGGATCTCGAGGGCCCATCTCTCTTGAACGAAGAGATGGAATGCGACGGCGCCGTAGAGCACGACGAGCGCCGCGAGTAGGACGGCGACGAGCCTGCGCATTTGCGAACGAGAGGAGCCTTCGGCCCTGAGCTGACGATGGTAACACAGGGTGCGAGGCTTGGCCCCGCTAGGCCGGCTCCATTATTCTCAGAGAATGCCAGAAACCCTCCGCGACTCCGGCGCCGCGACGCTCGGCAGGATTCTTTCCGGATTCTCGGAGGATTCACCCATCGACTGGCCCGCTCTCGTGCAACGCGCCCTGGACGAGCGAGTCGGACCGCTCCTCTTCTCGAGACTCGGCGGCGACCCGCGCCTGCCGGAGCGCGAGAGGAGCTTGCTTCGTGCCGAGCTCTACCGCGCGGAGGGTTCGAGCCTCATCCTCTATCGGGCGCTCGGCCGGCTCCTCGAGCAATCGGCTTCGGCCGGCCTTGGGCCTCCGGTCCTGCTGAAAGGCGGCGCCCTGGCCTCGAGTCTCTACGACGAGGTCGGACACCGGCCCATGGGCGACATCGACGTTCTCGTTCCCAGAGAAGAGCTCGAACCCTGGCTCGAGGCCGCGCAGAAGGCCTCCTTCCGAAGGCTTTCCCCCGAGATGAGCCCGGGGCTCGACCGCGCGATTCATTACCACGTTGCCCTCGTCGGGGGAAAGGAGAGCGAGGCCACGATCGAGCTCCACTACGGGCTCATCGCCGGGGAATCGGATTGGAGGGCTCCCGATCCGCGCTGGTTCCTCGACAGAACTGAGGAGTGGCGTCCTCCGCCATCTGCTTCCTGTTTCCCGGCGCGACAGCTCGACCCCACAGCCCATCTTCTTTATATGAGCGCGCACGCGATGCTGCAGCATGGCGGGGCATCGGCTCGAATGATCTGGTTCTACGACCTCCACCTCTTGATCTCGCGCCGCGGGGAGCAGATTCGATGGCCGGAAATTCTCGAACAGGCGAGGAGGCTTCAGTGGGACGCGGCGCTCGCCGCGGCGCTCGAACGATCCCGCACCCTGTTTCGAACGCCGCTCCCGCCGGGGCTCCTGGAAGAGCTCGAAGTCGAGCCCCCTGACCGGGACGACCGCGGCGCGCGGGAAGTCCGCCGCCGTCGCGATCCGGGGCGCGGCCGGGCGGACGTCGTTTGGAGCGAGCTCCGAACGGTCGGAATCGGGCGCGGCCTCCTGTGGGCGCTCGGGATTCTTTTCCCCCGGCCCGAATACATGAAATGGCGTTACCCGGAAGCGGGCCGATTCTGGCCAGCGTTCTACCCCGTCCGATGGGCACGGGTCGTTTGGGAGGGCTCCCTCGCCCTCCTCCGGAAAAGACCCGTGGGTTGACAAACAGTGTTATCTTTTGAAGTTGTATAAGTACCGTCATATCTAACGTCTAACGAGGGAGGGCCTATGGGGCTTCGCCGGGCCGCTCACGTCGCCTGGAGGCGCGTGGGCGACGAGACCGTTTTGATCCACCTCCGGAACAAGAAGATTTTCGTTCTCAATCCGAGTGGAGGATTCTTCTGGCATGGCCTCGATGGAGCTCGAGGAACCGAAGAGTTTCTAACGTGCCTCACCCTCGACGATCCGCTTCCCGACGGCGCCTCCGAACGACTCGAGGCCTTTCTACAGAACCTTCGGGATGCCGATCTCGTCGCAGCCGAAGGCTCGCCGGACGAGGAGACGCGCTCGCTTCCGGAATATCCGCTTCCGGCGTTCGTTCCCCCCGAGCTCGTCTGGCAGCAGGAGCTCCGGAACTTCGGTCAAAGCTGCGCCTTCATTGCCGGCTCCGGCCCCACGTGCGACGCCGTCCCCACCACCTGACTCACGGCGCATGCTCGAAGTCGCGGAGGAGAGAGGAATCTCGCAAGCGAGCTTCGCTTTCGGCGAGATCCACCTCCGCTTCGAGAGCGTCGATCGAACGTGGCTCTCCTACCTGGATCGGCGGTATCGGAATTTTTCTTCCGAGCCCCGGAGCGAGAGCTTCGTCTTTTCGTTCGAGCCGGCGTCCATTGCGCTTCCGGCGAATCTGGTGACACCACTCGCTCCCTACCTCGAAGCGGTCCACTGCGCGCCCGCGCCCGACGGCTACCGGGTGAGAACCGAGACCTCTAGTTGCGAGATCGACCTTCGCTCGCGGCGGGCGATTCTGCGCGGTCCTTCGGCCATGTATCCGCTCGACAACGTCCTGCGGCATCTACTCCCGCTTCTGTGGAAGGAAGGGCTCCTCGTTCATTGCGCGCTCGTCGCCGACAACGAGGGGAAGGGCGTTGTCGCCTGCGGCCCGTCGGGCGCGGGGAAATCGACGATCGCGAGGCTCGCCCACGGCCGCGCTCTCTCGGACGAGCTCGCCGCGGTACGGCTCGGGAGCGGAGGGGCGTTGGGGATCGCTCTGCCCTTCTGGGAGTCGCGGCCCGGGAACGCTCGTCTTCGAGCCGTTCTCCATCTCCGACACGGCGCCCGGCATCGGATCGAGCGCCTTCACCCTGGAGAAGCTCTGAGACGTCTCACATCGCAGGTGCTCTGGCCGGTCTGGGACGAGACCGCCATGGCGCGGTCATTCACCTATCTCACCGAGCTCGCAGAGACGGTGCCGGCTTTCGACCTGTCATTCGCACCCACCGGGGACGTCTGGGATTTCATCGACAAGGAGGTCTCGTGACCGAGCTCACCTATCTTCCGAAACTTATCGTCGAGGCGGGAAAGCGAACGATTCCCCTCGAGGTCGCGCTCGAGCTCACGCACCACTGCAACTTCCGGTGCCAGCACTGCTACATCCCGGACTTCTCCGCCCCGGACCTTCTCTCGACCGAGCGCATTTTCGCGCTCCTGGACGAGCTCGCGGAGATGGGAACGCTCTACCTCACGCTCACTGGCGGCGAAATGCTCTTGAGGCGCGACTGGTACGAGATCGCCTCCCGGGCGCGGAGTCTCGGGTTCAGCCTGCGCCTTTTCACCAACGGCTCGACCGTCGACGAGGAGAAAGCGGACCTCATCAAGACTCTCTACGCGACGGTGGAGGTGAGCCTCTACAGCATGGATGCCGAGATCTTCGAGCGCATCACCCAGAAGAAGGGGTCGCTCGAGAAGACCCTCCGGGGCATCGAGCTCCTCCGGGACCGCGAGATCGATGTGCTCCTCAAGATTCCGATGATGGTCTACAACACCACGGGGTTCGAGAAAATCTTCGAGTACGCCGCCCGGATCGGAGCCACGGCGCGCGCCGACGCCCGCATCGTGGCGAAGAAGAACGGGGACCTCGTCACCCTGAAGCTCCGCGCCGAGCCGGAGGCGCTCATGCCGCTCTATCGCTCCGGCTACACGCCCTGCTCGATCCCCGAGGAGCTCGGGAGCGATCCCCGTGCCGGTGGCCCGCTCTGCGCCGCGGGAAACCGCTACGCCAACATCGAATCTTCAGGCGAGGTGAGGGCGTGCAACATCCTCCCGGGTGCCGCCGGAAACCTGCGGGAGCAGACGTTTCGCGAGATCTGGGAAGGCTCCCCGTGGCTCAAGAAAGTCCGCTCGATCCGAAGGCACGACCTCGATCCGTGCAACACCTGCAGCAAGTTCTCCTACTGCGGGCGATGCCACGCGATGGCGATGGTGGAAGGCGGGAACATCCTCGGGCTGTCGCCTTCCGCCTGCGCCCACGCCGAGATCGTGGAGCGCATTCACGCCGAAAAGCAGCCGGTCTATGCGTAAGCATCCCGTCTCCGTGCTTCGGAGCCTCGCCGCCATCGCCCGCGCGGCGGCGCGTGTGAGTTTTTGTCAAAGACGGCGAAGCCTTCCCGAGCTGGTCTCGCATCTGAGATCGACGCCGCGAGGCAGCTCAGGCGATCCGCGGCTCGCGCTCGCCGTCCTCGAGCGCCTCCTTCCCGTTCTTCCCCCCTTTGGAACGGGGCGCTGCGTGAAACGGTCGCTTTTTCTCCTCGACCTCTGGTCGCGGGCGGGCCTCGCCCCGTCGTT
>CAZKNR010000151.1:0-19871 GCA_964553925.1 uncultured Acidobacteriota bacterium | reverse complement strand
TCCTCAGGTCAAAGTCGCCCACCCTGCCTCGAGGAGGTGATGATGACCGCCTTTGTCGCGAGCCTCGTCTTGACGATCCAATGGTGCGACCCCCACCGGCTCTTCGAGCATGGGTGGATGGGTATCGAAAACGAATTGATCCGCACGTTCGAGCCGCTGCAGGTGGCCGTGCGCTTTACGCAAAAGGTTTCGCTCGAAGAAGAAAATCCCATCCGAGTGGTGCTCGTTCGCTCCGAACCCGTGGAATGGGAACTGCCTCCGAATACCATGGGAGCGGTCTTGAGCCAGAGCGGGCCCCAGACCCAGGTCTATGTCTTTTTCTCCTCCGTGGCGCGGGTTCTGGGGTATCGGCCCGAGGTATTGCGTAAGAGGTGGCCGACCTCGAGAGAGGAGCGGGATCTCAACCGGGCTTTCGCTCGAGTCATCGCGCATGAGGTGATGCACGCTGTCCTCCCCGCAAGGACTCACGCCGAGGAAGGCCTCACCCGATGGAAGCTCGATCGCTCCTCGCTCCTCGCTTCCCGGATCGAGATCGAGTCCTTTCTCGCCGAGGAGCTCCGCTCCGCTCTCCTCCGGCAGCTCACCGCTCGTTCGACGCCGAGCTCCAATTGACGATGACGGTGATGGGAGCGGGATCGACGCTCGGTCGTCTCAGAAGGAAGCGCTCGCCGTCCGGGGTCACGTCGTAGTTGTTCCGGCTGTCGAAAAGTCCGGCGATTCGAGGCTCGAACACCGGGACGGGCGTGCTCGCGCGGAACCCGGAAGGCCCGAGCTCCATCCCGACTCGCATCAGGGGGCCGATGAAATCCGCGCCTCCCCAGTAGAAAAGCTCCCGGCCGTCGCCCCGCCAGATCGGATGCTTGCCTCCCTCGTTCGAAACGCGCTGCTTGTCGCGGCCGTCTTTGGCGCGCATCACATAAACCTCGAAAAGTCCGGTTTCGTTCGAGGTGTAGGCGATCCACTCTCCATCCGGTGAAAAGCGCGCCGTGTAGACATGGACCGTTCGTACTCCGGAGCCAGGCTCGAACTCGTCCTTCAAGACCACTCGAGGTTCGCCTTCTCCCGCAAGGGGGATGATCCAGGTGTCGCCCCCGGTAAAACAGAGGAGGGATCGACCATCGTTGGACCAGTCGGTGAGAAGGAACGCGTCTTGGATTTCTCCGGGCTGCCAGAGCAGCTCCTCCTCGCCGCTGGCGACGTCCTTAGCCCAGACTTCCGCGCTTTCGCCCCTGGACGAGGCGAAAGCGATTCGCTTCCCATCGGGCGACCAGATCGGGTCGCTTTCGGGCGACGAAGTCGAGGTGAATCGGGAAGCGACGTTCGTTTCGACCTCGATGAGCCAGATGTCCACGTCTCCCGTCGCGGGGTCTTTCCGGTTCACTCCGATCCACCGTCCATCGGGCGACAGGCGCGGGTTGACGTACTCGCCCGACGTCGGCTGCGGCACCCGGCCGAGCTCTCTCCCTCTGCGGTCGAACCAGACGAGCTGACCATCGACACCCGTCGTCCCGCGAAACGCGAGGACGCCGTTCCGCGATGCCGAAAACGGCGTGTCGGTGCGGCGGACGATTGCGGGAGAGATCAGCTGCTGCCCGACCACACGAGTCTCCCCTTCGAGCCGCAGGCGATCGAGATCGAAGCGCTGCGCCAGCAAGGCCCCGCTAAGAACAAACAACATGTGGCCGTCCGCATAGATGGCCTTCGAGTCGCTCTCCACGAGGAATCGCGTCTCCTCCGAGTCGAGGGCGCCGAGGTAGACACGGCCGCGCTCGAGCTCGGGTGCCGCGATATAGAAGAAGTGATTCCCGTCGGGAAGGAAGTGCGGGCGGGTCCCGTGCGGGATCGATTCGAGCCGGCCCGAAGGCGGCACGCGATGGGGCTCTCCGCCCGCGGCATCGACGCGATACAACTGGCCGAAGTGGGCCAGGAGCATGTCGCCCGACTCGTTCCACGTCCCGCCCCACAGAAAGCCGTTGTCTCTCACCGTCTCGACGAATCCGTCGGCAACGTCGATTTTCTTCAGCGAGCTCTGGGTGCTGAAGCCGATCATACGGCTGTTTGGCGACCAGAAGAGATGCCAGGCGCCTTCCGTCCCGGGAAGCGGTTTCCTTCGCCCGGTCTCGAGCTCGTGGATCCAGATTCGAACCACCCCATCCGAATCGGGGGCGATGAAGGCGAGCCGCGTACCATCCGGGGATATCTCCAGCGTTTCATGGGAAGTCGCCGGCGGCGCCTCGACCGCGTAGCGAATCGGCTCATGCGCACGGGGAGCGCGGGCAAAATAGTAAAGGGTGAGGAGAAGGACCGTCGTGAGAAGCGCCCAGGCGATCCGCTCCTTCCGGTGACGTCCGACCGACGGTTCGCCCGTCGTTCTCTCCGGAGCCGGGGGCGCCTCCAGTAGCGGCGAAACGATGAGCTGGTAGCCTCGTTTGGGAACGGTCACGATGAAGCGCGGCTCTCGAGGATCGTCGCCGAGCGCCTTTCGGAGCTCGGAGACGCTCTGGGTCAGAACTTCGTCGGTCACAAAGGTTCCTTGCCAGACCTCCTCCGTGAGCTCCTCTCTGGAGACGATCTGAGGCGCCCGCTCCGCGAGGACCGAGAACAGTCTCATGACCCGCGGCTCGATCCTCGTGGGTCCGTCGGGACCGACGATCTGATTTCGAAGGGGCTCGACGAGCCACTCGCCCACACGAAAAGCGCTTCCCGATCGAAGCGGTACCGCCTGTGCGCTCACGCGCGATGATTGTAGTAGCGCAAGGCCCCTGGCGCTAGTTGGCCAGAACTGTACCCCTCCCCCTGCTTTGATAGACTGCCACGGTTTCGCAGCCACAAGGCGGGGAGAGGCTCCGGAGTTGTCCAATGCTTCAGATGACGACGTAAAGCGGACCATCAAAGAGCTTGCGTCGGTCCGCGAGCACTGGGGAAGAGTGCTCGCCACACTCATCCGCCAGCTCGGAGACTTCGACCGCGCCGAAGACGCCCTCCAGGACGCGGTGACCCGCGCGCTCGAGGTCTGGCCGGCGCGAGGGATACCCGAGAGCCCCGGCGCCTGGCTCGTGACCACCGCTCGAAACCGGGCCATCGATCGCTTCCGGCGGGAAGCGGCGTTCGCGAGCAAGGCCGACGAGATTCGGCTCGCCCGCCAGATCGAGAGCGCTCTCGCCGCAGAGAACGAAGCGAACGAGGGGGAGACCATTCCCGACGACCAGCTCCGGCTCATGTTCACCGCCTGTCATCCGGCCCTTTCGCTCGAAGCGAGAGTGGCTCTGACCCTCCGCACTCTGGGCGGCCTGACCACTTCCGAGATCGCGCGCGCGTTTCTCGTGCCCGAGGGAGCGATGGCCCAGAGGCTCGTTCGGGCGAAGAAGAAGATTCGGCTTGCGGGAATTCGGTACGAGGTTCCCGAAGCCTCGCGGCTTCCCGCGCGGCTCGATGCGGTGCTCGCCGTGGTCTATCTGATCTTCAACGAGGGATACGCCGCCTCCGAGGGCGAATCGCTCGTCCGCCACGAGCTCGCGCGCGAGGCGATTCGCCTCGGAAGGCTCCTGTCGTCTCTCATGCCCGGGGAGCCGGAAGCTCTGGGGCTCCTGTCCTTGATGCTCCTTCACGACGCTCGAAGGGCGGCGCGCACCACGACGGAGGGTGACCTCGTCACCCTCGAGGACCAGGACCGCCGGCTCTGGGATAAAGGCGCCATCGCCGAAGGATTGGCGCTCCTCGACCGCGCGCTCGGATTTCAGCGGCCGGGCGTTTATCAACTCCAGGCGGCGATCGCCGCCCTTCACGACCGGGCGCCGTCTCCGGGGGAAACCGACTGGGGAAGCATCGCGTCGATCTATGGCGAGCTTCAGAAATGGACCGGCTCCCCGGTCGTGGGTTTGAACCGGGCCGTCGCAATCGGGATGGCCGAGGGACCGGATGCGGGCCTTCGCGAGATTCATCGCATCGAATCCTCGGGGGCTCTCTCCCAGTACCACCTGACGTTCTCGGCCAAGGCCGATCTCCTCCGGCGAGCGGGCCGGTTCGAGGAGGCCCTTCCGGAGTACGAGAAGGCCATCGCGCTCGCGCGAAACGATAGGGAGCGTGCCTTCCTCCAGAGGCGAAGGCTCGAAACGGCGTCGGCCGTTGACAGCGGGAACGCTCGAAAGTAGAATTCAGCTTTCGAGCATACCCCGTTCGGACAACGCGGATTCGTCCGCTTCTGGGAGGACTCCATGCCAGAGCAAATCTCGACGCCTCGTACGGTGTGTCGCCTGGTGCCGAGACAGTCGGCGACGGTGGCCTACCGCGGAGAGAAGCAGGCTGGCTACGGCATCCTGACCAACGTCTCCGAAGCCGGCGCCTGCATCGTGACCGACAGCTTGATGGCGCCCGGGACAGACCTGCGGCTCAAGCTCTCGTTTTACCAGCAGGCGCGGCTCTTCGAGACCATCGCCCGGGTGGTCTGGAGCCGCGAGGGCGCGGCGTCCGACAGAGGCTTCGAAGGACTCCGTCTGCACGGCGTGCGGTTCACGGTGACCTCGACCGTCGAGCGCTCCCGGCTTTCGGCGCTCCTCCAGAAGGAGGACTCGTTCGTGACGGTCTTCAAGCCCGCGGTGACCGAGTTCGACCGCCTCGCGAGCTCGCTCTCGAACGAGCTCGACGCTCTGGGCGACAAGATCGACAAGAACGTGGGACGCGAGTCGGCCTGACCCCCTCGCCGCGCGGCCATCGGTGACTGGGCCCTCACCAAACCTTTCCTTTACGCCCGATTCCGGCATCTGATATCTTGCCGCGAGGCCACCGAATGCGGATCGCCATCGACGTCCGCAAAATCAACGATTTCGGCATTGGAACCTACCTCAGGAATCTGATCCGGCATCTCCCCCGCTTTGATTCGAAGAACGACTACCATCTGCTCTGCTATCCCCAGGACGCCGAGCTTCTGAGGTCGCTCTCCGCCGCGTATCATCATCATTTCGTCTCCGCCCCGAACTATTCCCTGTCGGAGCATTGGAGCATCTCTCTCGCGATCCGGAGGATCGACGCCGACCTGTTCCATGCCCCTCACTACGTTCTCCCCGCCCTCGTTCCTTGCCCGTCGGTGGTGACGGTCCACGACGTAATCCATCTCCTCTTTCCCCAATACCTGCCTTCGCGATTCGCGAGCCGGTACGCCCGCGCCATGATCGGGAGCGCGGTCTCGAGGGCTCGGCGGGTGATGACCGTGTCCCAGGCTTCCAAGAGAGATCTCCTCGGGTTCTTCGACGTCGACGAGTCCAAGATTCTCGTGATTCCGAACGGCATCGACCCGGCGATGACGCGGGAGCTGACCCGCGAGGAGATCGAGCGAGTGAGGAGCCGGTTCCAGCTCACCGGGAGAAACGCGCTCTTCGTCGGCAACATCAAGCCTCACAAGAACGTGGAGCGGCTCATCGCCGCATTCGCTCTCCTCCGCCAGGATCCCGCGCTCTCGGACGTCACTCTCATCGTGGTCGGAGACGACATCTCGAAGTATCCAGCGCTGCGGCGCAAAGTCGAGGAGCACGGCCTGAGGTCGCACGTGCGCTTCTTCGGCTTCGTTCCCGAGATGACCCTCGTCGCTCTCTATCGCGTCGCCGATATCTTCGTCTTCCCCTCGCTCTACGAAGGGTTCGGATTTCCTCCCCTCGAAGCCATGGCCAACGGCACTCCCGTCATCACCTCCAGGATCTCGTCCCTTCCGGAGGTGGTGGGCGACGCGGCTCTCACGGTCGATCCCTACAACACGGAAGAAATCGCGCTCGCGATGAAGACCCTCTTCGGCGACGCCGAGCTCCGAGCGCGATTGTCGTCGGCCGGCCGGGAGCGAGCTCGCTCCTTCTCGTGGGAGAAGGCCGTGGCCCAGATCCACGCCACGTACATGAAAGTCCTCGGTCTCGACGACCCTCCGGCCGCGGCCTGACGAACGATGCGGGTCGCGATCGTCCACGATTGGCTCACCGGGCTCAGAGGCGGTGAAAAGGTGCTCGAGCTTCTTTTGGAGCTCTACCCCGAGGCGACGATCTTCACCCTGCTGCACCTCCCCGGCTCGACGAGCCCTCGCATCGAATCGCATCCCATCCGCACCACGTTCATTCAAAGGCTTCCCTTGGCCGGGCGGCACTATCGCTGGTATCTCCCGCTCTTTCCCCGTGCCATCGAGTCGCTCGACCTCTCGGGATTCGACCTGGTCCTCTCAAGCTCCCATTGTGTCGCCAAGGGGGCTATCGCACCAAAGCAAGCCCTTCACATCTGCTACTGCCACACTCCGATGCGCTACGTGTGGGATCGCTTCGAGGACTACTTCGGGACCGGATGGAAGGCGCGGCTCCTCTATGGTCCGGCGGCTCGGCGTCTTCGGCGCTGGGATCGGGACTCGGCGAGCCGCGTCCATCATTTCATCGCGAACTCCCGCTACGTCGCCTCGCGCATCCGCGACTACTACGGACGTGAAGTGGACGCGGTCATCCCGCCCCCGGTCGATACCGGTTTCTATACTCCCGCTCCCGAAGGCGCCGCTTCAGCCGAGCCCTACTTTCTCGTCGTTTCCGCCCTCGTTGCCTACAAACGCATCGAGCTCGCCATCGAGGCGTTCCGCGGCCGCGCCGAGCCGCTTCTCATCGTCGGAACCGGGCCGTCGAAAGCGCGGCTCGAGGCGCTCGCTCCGAAGAACGTACGGTTTCTGGGCTGGCTTCCCGATGACGAGCTGCGGCGGTTGTACCGGGGATGCCGGGCGGCGATCCTGCCGGGCGTCGAGGACTTCGGGATCGTGCCCCTGGAAGCGCTTGCCTGCGGGGCTCCAGTCGTCGCCTACGGCGAGGGCGGGGCTCTCGATACGGTGAAGGACGGACAAACCGGTGTCCTTTTCCAAGAGCCGACGGCTCCCTCGCTATCTCGCGCCATTGACAGGGTTTCAGGGCTGGGCTTTAATAAGGAGTCGCTCAGGAACTGGGCCCTTGGTTTTTCACGAGAGAGATTCCTCACCGAGATGCGGGAGTTCATTTCTTCCCGGATACGCTGACGAAAGAAAAATCCAATTCAAGGGGGATGCTGGGATAAGAGGAGATAGGGAGATAAGAATAGACCCATATCATGATTCATCTCCCCATCCCCCTTGTATTTCTTCCTGGCACTAAGTAATGGTCAAGCAACAAAGCCGCGTCTGGATCGGGCTCTACGTCATAGCCGACCTCCTCACGACTTTCGTCGCCTTCGCCGTCGCCTACTTCATCCGGTTCCACAGCGATCTGCTGAACGTCACCAAAGGGGTCAACCCTTTTACCCAGTACTTGTACCTCTTGCCCCTCATTTTCTTCTTCTGGCCCGCGCTCTTCTACCTCCACGGGCTCTACAGCCTGAAGCGGCTCCGCTCCCGCACCGACGAGCTCTTTTCGATCGTCTGGGCGGTGGCGATGGGAACGGCGGCGATGCTGTTCGTCGCCCTCTACGTGCGCGTCTACTACCTCTATGGACCTCCCGAACAATCGGGCCGGTACGAGTACTCCCAGGTCGTGCTCGGCCTCTTCGTCGCCTTCGACATCTTTGGCCTCACTCTGGTGAGAACGCTCATCCGCCGCAAGCGAGAAGCGCGTTGGCGCCGCGGACTTGGTCTTCGGAACATCTTGATCGCCGGCGCCGGTCAGCTCGGACGCACCGTCGCCGACAAATTCATCGATCACCAGGAGCTCGGATTTCGCGTGGTGGGACTCCTCGACGATCGTCTCCGCGGCGAGTTCGCGGGACATCGCGGCATTCCCATCGTGGGAGGCCTCGACGAAGTCGCGGACGTCGTCGACCGCATGACCGTGGACTCGCTCTACATCGCGCTCCCGCTCGAGGCGCATAAGAAGATCCGGGAGCTCGTCGCCTTCGCCCATCGTGAGGCGCTCGACGCCAAGGTCGCCTGGGACTACCTCACCGACGTTTCCATTCGCGCCGGGGTCGAGGACCTCGACGGAATGCCCATCATCAGCTTGTCGGAGCCTCCGATCCGCGGCTGGAACTGGCTGGCGAAGCGGATCATGGACGTGGCGGTCTCGTTTGCTCTTCTCTTCTTTTTTTCGATCCCCTTCTCAATCATCGCGCTTCTCATCCGGGTAACGTCGAAAGGTCCGGTCCTCTACAAGCAGCAACGCATGGGGCTCGACGGAAAGCCGTTCGTCATCTTCAAATTCCGATCGATGTATCAGGATGCGGAGCGCGATACCGGGCCGATTTGGGCGGTCTCGGACGATCCAAGGCGGACGCCGATGGGACGGTTCATGCGCCGGTTCAGCATCGACGAGCTGCCGCAGCTTTTGAACGTGTTCAAGGGCGACATGTCCCTGGTAGGGCCGCGTCCGGAGCGGCCGAGCTTCGTCAAGGAGTTCAAGGAGCGCATCCCCCAGTACATGCTGCGCCATCGGGTGAAGTGCGGCATGACTGGATGGGCGCAGGTGAACGGCTGGCGCGGCAACACTTCCATTGAGAAGCGCATCGAGCACGACCTCTATTACATCCAGAACTGGTCGCTCGGCCTCGACGTCAAGATCCTGTGGCGCACCTGGCGCGTCGTCCTCCACAAACACGCCTACTGACACGGACGCTGAGCTGAGACTCACGCAAACATCTGGCACCGGAGCCCGGGGGCCCGGAGGGCCCCATCCTCCCCGCGCGAGGAGCGCGGGGAGCGAGCCGAGCGAAGAGCGAGGCGAGCATTAAGGAAGAGGCGAGCGAGCACTAACAATGTCGAGAGCCCTAATCACCGGCGCCGCCGGGTTCATCGGCTCCCATCTCGTGGACCACTTGCTCGCCCAGGGGCACGAGGTCATCGGGATGGACAACTTCATCACCGGCGACCGCGCGAATCTCGAGCACGTCCGCGACACCCGCTTCCAGTTGGTGGAGCACAACGTCACCGAGGAGATCCGGATCGACGGGCCTCTCGACTACATCCTGCACTTCGCCAGCCCCGCGAGCCCCATCGATTACCTCGAGCTCCCCATCCAGACGCTCAAGGTGGGGTCGCTCGGGACGCACAAGACGCTCGGCCTCGCCAAAGCCAAGAAAGCGAAGTTCCTCCTCGCGTCGACCTCCGAGGTGTACGGCGACCCTCTGGTTCACCCCCAGAAGGAGGACTACTGGGGCAACGTCAACCCCATCGGCCCGCGCGGGGTCTACGACGAGGCCAAACGGTTCGCGGAAGCGATGACCGTCGCCTATCACCGCTACCACGGCGTCGACATCAAGATCGCGCGCATCTTCAATACCTACGGTCCGCGGATGCGCATCAAGGACGGACGGGCCATTCCCGCCTTCATCAGTCAAGCGCTCCAGAACGAGCCGATCACCGTGTTCGGCGAGGGCCATCAGACGCGGAGCTTCTGTTACGTGAGCGATCTCGTCGATGGGCTCTACCGGCTTATCACCTCCCGCCAGAACATGCCGGTCAACCTGGGAAACCCCGCGGAGATGACCATCGAGGAGCTCGCCGAAACGATCCGGCGGATGACCGCCTCGAAGAGCGAGATCGTGTTCGAGCCGCTTCCGGTCGACGACCCCAAGGTCCGGCAGCCGGACATCTCGCTCGCGCAAAAGCTTCTCGACTGGAGTCCCCGGGTGCCCCTCGATGAGGGATTGACCACGACCATCGCCTACTTTCGGCGGAAGCTCGGCCTCGCCGAGACCTGAGCCCTCGCGGTGAAAATCCAGCGAGAAATCATCGGCGGGGTGACCACGTTCCTCGCCATGGCCTACATCGTCGTGGTGAATCCGTCCATCCTCGCGACCGAGGGGACGGGCATGGCGTTCAGCGGCGTCCTCACCGCGACCGTCGCCCTGTGCTTCACCATGACGCTCCTCATGGGGCTCTACGCCAGGCTTCCGTTCGGGGTCGCGCCGGGAATGGGCATCAACGCCTATTTCACCTTCACCGTCATCCTCGGACAAAACGTCGCCTGGCAGGTGGCCCTCGGGATCGTCTTTTGGGCCGGAGTGCTCTTCTTCATCACCTCGGTGACGCCGATACGAGTCTGGATCGCGCAGGCCATCCCGCACGGGATCCGCGCCTCGATGGCCGCGGGCATCGGTGTCTTCCTGACGTTCATCGGCCTCCGCAACGCCGGCATGGTCGCGTTCGACCCGGTCACTTTCGTCCGGCCCGGGGTCCTCGACCATCGCGCGCTTCTCGCGATTCTCGGAATAGCCGTGACCCTGTGGCTCATGAATCGCAAGAGCCCGTTCGCGTTTCTCGCGGGGATCGGCGCCGTCACCGCGATCGCATGGTTGACGGGTCTCGTGCCTGCTCCCGAGAGCTGGTGGAGCCTTCCCGATTTCGAAAGCGTCTTTTTGAAGCTCGACGTTTTTGGCGCGCTCCGGCTCTCGCTCCTTCCAGCGATCGTCGGAATTCTCTTCACCGATCTCTTCGATTCCATCTCGACGTTCATGGGGGTCTCGATGTCGGCGGGAATGCTGGACGAAGAGGGAAACCCCAAGAATCTGCGGGAAGGCCTCATCGTCGACTCCCTGGCGACCCTCGGCGCGGGCCTCTTCGGGACTTCCTCGGGGACGGCGTACATCGAGAGCGCCGCGGGGATCAACGCCGGAGCGCGGACCGGTCTCGCCTCGGTCGTGACCGCGCTCTTGTTTCTCCCCTGCTTCTTCGTGGCGCCTCTCGCGGGCGCGGTTCCCGCCTATGCCGTAGCACCGGTCCTGATTCTCGTCGGCGCGATGATGTTCAAAAGCGTAGCCGCCATCGACTTCACCCGCTTCGAGGACGTGCTTCCCGGCTTTCTGACGGTCACGCTCATCCCGCTGACGTTCTCGATCACCCAGGGGATCCTCTGGGGCTTCGTCGCCCACGTGGGCCTCTACCTCCTCGCGGGGCGCCGGCGCGAGGTGAAGCCGGCTATGTACGTTCTCGCCGTCATGGCCACCTCACTCCTGGCTCTGGAGCACGGCCGCTGGCAATAGAAGGGGGCGCTCCGGAAGAATGTGAAATAATCCCACGATGGCGAAACGTGGCTCCCTGTTTGCTCCGCGCGTGATCGCGCTGATCCTCGCGTTCCTGCTCTTACTCGGCCTCCCGCTGCTGGTGCGGTTCTACACCGACTGGCGGTGGTTCGGTGAGGTCGGCTACCAATCGGTATTCCTTCGGACCCTCACCGCGAAGGCGACGGTTTCCGCCCTCGTATTCCTTGCCTCGTTCGTCGTACTCGCGGCAAACCTGCGACTGGCTTTCGCGACCCTGAGGCGCCGCGACTTCGAGATCCAGACGCCCGACGGGCCTCGCTCCATCACCGTGGATCCGGGACGACTCCGTCCCCTGACGTTCGTGGTCGCCGCCATCGCGGCATCTCTCATGGCGTCCTTCGGGTCCGCCCACTGGCTGGACTGGCTGTTCTTCTGGAACTGGACGCCGTTCGGGACGACGGACCCGATCCTCGGTTGGGACATCGGGTTTTTCGTCTTTCGCCTCCCGTTTCTCCAGTTCGTTTACCAAATCGGCCTCGGCCTCGTCGTGCTCTCGATCGCCCTCGTCGTGGGGACGCACGTCTTTGCGGGCAACGTCGGAGTGGACGCGAAGCAGGGCTTCTTCGCCCACCGCTCGGCGGTGCGGCATTTGTCGGCGATCGCGGCCGCGCTTCTTCTGGTGCTCGCGTTCGGCGCATGGCTCGGCTTACCCGCTCTTCTCACCGGCTCTTCGGGAATCCTTCAGGGAGCGTCGTACGTCGACGCCCACGCCCGGATCCCAGCGCTCCGCGCGCTCATGGTGGCAGCGATCGTGGGCGCGCTCCTCGCCGCCGCCCAGCCGTTCGTACGGGGCTACCGGCCCATCGCTTCCGCGCTCGGTCTCTATCTCTCGGTTTGGGTCGGTGGGGCCGTCTATGCCGCCGTGGTGCAGCGCTTCGTGGTCGCGCCCAACGAGCAAGTCCGGGAGACTCCGTTCATCGCCCACAACATCGCCGCCACGAGGGCCGCGTTCGCGCTCGATCAAGTGGAAGAGCGCGAGCTCACGGGAGACGCGGTTCTCACTCGTGCTTCGATCGATTCGAACCGCGCCACCCTCGGGAACGTCCCTCTGTGGAATCACCAGCCGCTTCTGGACACCTTCGGTCAGCTCCAGGAGATCCGCACGTACTACGATTACGTATCCGTCGACAACGACCGCTACCTCATCGACGGCGAGTACCGGCAGATCATGTTGTCCGCGCGCGAGCTCAACTCCGAGAGCCTCCCGAGCCGCACGTGGATCAACGAGCGGCTCACGTTCACCCACGGCTACGGCATCACCCTCGGACCCGTGAACCAGGTCACCCCCGAGGGGCTCCCGGTGCTCTTCATCAAGGACCTCCCGCCGGTGTCGAGCGTCGATCTCGAAGTTACCCAGCCGGCGATCTACTTCGGCGAGCTGTCGAGCGATCACGTCTTCGTCCGCACCGCCACCGAGGAGTTCGACTATCCGCGCGGCGACGACAACGTCTTCACCACCTACGAGGGGATTGGAGGTGTGCCCCTCGGCGGCCTCCTCCAGCGCCTGGTGTTCGCCATCCGCTTTGGCTCCACCGACGTCCTGCTCTCGCCCGCTCTCACCCGTGATAGCCGCGTCCTGATGCACCGGCGAATCGCGGACCGGGTGGCCCGCATCGCGCCGTTTCTCACGTTCGACCGGGACCCCTACCTCGCGATCGATGAAGGCCGGCTTTTGTGGGTGCAGGACGCCTACACCACGACCGCGCGCTATCCCTACTCGACACCCATCGGCAGCATCAACTACATCCGCAACTCGGTGAAAGCCGTAATCGACGCCTATCACGGCACCACCACGTTTCACGCGATCGACACAGAGGATCCCATCGCGGCCACTCTCGGGAGAATCTTCCCCGGCCTCCTCGCTCCCCTCGAGGCCATGCCCGAAGGTCTCCGCACTCGTCTTCGGTACCCTCAAGGGATCTTCCAGCTCCAGTCGACGATGTTCTCGGTGTTCCACATGACGAACCCCGCGGTCTTCTACAACAAGGAAGACCAATGGGAGGTGCCGGCAATCGACCAGGAAGGACAAGGGGTGCGCATGGAGCCCTACTACACGATCATGACGCTCCCGGGCGAGGCGGGCGCCGAGTACATCCAGATGCTCCCCTTTACCCCGCGGCAGAAGGACAACCTGGCCGCCTGGATGGTCGCGCGAAGCGACGGGGAGCACTACGGGAAGCTCATGGTCTTCCAGTTCCCCAAGCAGACGGTGGTGTACGGCCCGCGGCAGGTCGCGGCGCGCATCAACCAGGACCAGGTCATCTCGCCCCAGATCACGCTCTGGAACCAGCAGGGCTCCGAGGTAATCCAGGGGACGCTCCTCGTCATTCCCATCGCGGAGTCGCTCCTCTATATCCGTCCGCTCTACCTTCGCGCCGCCGGGGGACGAATTCCCGAGCTGAAGCGGGTCATCGTCGCCTACCAGAACCAGATCGTGATGGAGGAAACGCTCGAAAAATCTCTCGAGCGCATGTTCCCGCACGACTCCGCGACGGGCGAACCGCGCCCCACCGCAACCGCCCCCGCGCTGACGACGGGGCTCGGCGCCCCCGAAGCTCCGAAAACCGGCGATACGGGCCGTCTGGCCGCGCAAGCGCGCGATCACTACCGGAGGGCCATCGAGGCACAACGACGCGGCGACTGGGCGCTCTACGGGGAGGAGATCAAGAAGCTCGGCGAGGTCCTCGAACGGATGAGCTCGGGGAGGCCCTGACCCACGCTATTCAGGTTCGTTGAAGCGCCTCAGCTGCCTTCGCAGCTCCGCCCGGAAGTCCAGACGCCGTCCGGCAGGCGATGCCAGTACTCGAGCTGCGCCGCCGCCTTGGCCTCGTACGGCTCGACGACAACGTAGCTGTAGCATGCCGGCAAATCCTCGGTGCGCAGCCTCGCGAGGAGATCTGCCGCGTTCCCGCCGTTCCTCATCTGCTCGAACTCCGCTGGCGTGATCGTTCTCTTGAACCCGCCGGCGTTCACGATCGACGGCCCCTCGGCGTTCGGCCCGGGAACGAAACCGCGATCGGGCAGGTGCGTGTGGCCGTGGACGTACACGTCCGGCATCTCTTCGAACGATGCCAGACGCATTCGGTAGCGCTCGTCCCGGGTGCTCCAGTAGTAGGAGTAAGAAGGACCGCTCGAGCTCTCGAGGCGCGGACACTCGGCCACGGCTGGACCCACCCGCGCGAGCTGGGTGAGGCCTTGCTCCATTCGCCGCCTCGCTCGGCGGACCGCGGCCCGGTAGTCACAAAGGAGCCGGACCTCGTCATCCGAAAGCTCGCTCGCGCCGGTGGTCCACGCGCCGTAGAGAGGATCATCCTCCGGAACGGATTGAAGCAGAAACGCATCTCCCATCGCCCGGATCGCCGATAAATTCCACTCCGGGGCTTCGACCTCGAGCTCGAGATCGCGCCGAAACTGCTGCCAGGACACGTTCAAGAAGAGAAGCTTCAGAAGGTCGTTCGGAACCGGCTTCTCGCGCTCCAACGAAAGTCCGTACTTCAGCCCCATCAAACGCTCGGCGAACTCATCGATGATCGAATACTTGGCTTCGAGCCGTTCGAACTGCCGCTCTGCTTCGACTCCATCTGCGGTTCCCGGCAATAGGTGGCCGTGCTCCACGAGAAGATGCCCATCCCCGGATACCCAGATACCGTTGTCGGCGATGCCGACTCTTCCAAGCCGCTCGCGCAGACGGGCGGCGACCCGGGGAACGGACAGCGTCCAGTCATGGTCGCCGGGAACGAAGGTGACGGCGCGCGAGCGCGCGAAAGTGGCAAGCTCGTCGAGGAGCATTGCGTGAATCTCGAAAAGACGCTCGAGTTTCGCAAGGGACTGGTCTTCTTCCCACCCAAGCTCGAACACATCTCCCGCGAGCACGAGGTCGGTGTCTCCGTCCTGCTGGCGCAGAAAGAACGCGAACGCTTCGTCCGATCGCTCGGCCTCGCTCAAATGAAGGTCGCTCACGATGACGGTAGCGCGTTTCGAGGCTGCAGAGGCATCGGGCGCCAGGAGGGCGCCGGCGACGAGGACACCGGTGACGAACCGCACTGTCGGCGGCGATGAGATCATCACGGCTTCAAAAGGGACGCTCTCAGGATCTCTTCGTCGTTCCGCACGAGGACATGACCGTTCGCATAGGCGGGATGAGACCAGTGCACCGCCCCTCGCTCCCGGCGCCGCGTCGTGGGCGAGGTGGGCTTGATGAGCTCGGTGCGCGAAAGCTCGTGGTAGCCCTCGGGGGAGAAACGGGCGATGATGAGCTCGCCCCGATCGTTATTGATGAAATATCGGTCGCCGTTCTGGACGAAGAACGCGGCCGCCCATCTCTGCTTCTCGCGAGTAACGTCCATCGTCTCCCAGACGCGCTCGCCGGTTTCGAGATTGAGGCACCGCATCTCTCCATAGCTGTCGACACCGTACAGATACTTGCCCTGGATGACGGCAGTGTTGAGAAGCGTGTGGATTCCGTCCGTGTCCACCTCGCTTTTGCCTGAGCTCTGCCACAGGAGCCGCGGCGCCCCGCCGGCTTCGTCCAGCTTCCACATCCGGGCACCGTCATAGAAGGACGACACGAACAGATGGAGTCCGCTCGCGATCGGCGTGGATACGGTCATCCCCATGCTGACGATGAAGGGCGCCTCCCACAAGATCGCGCCCGTCACGGGATCGAGAGCGCTCACGGCCCGCGGATGCCAGATCAACACCTGGCGTTTGTCACCGGGCGAAAACATCACGGGTTGACTGTAGCCGGGCTCCCAGTCCGATGACAGCGCCCGCCAAATTTCGCGCCCCGTATCCCGGTGGAAGGCGGCGACTTTCGCGTTCGCCTCGCCCGCCGCGAGCGCGATCACGCGGTCTCCATCGACGAGCGGCGCGCTCGGCATCCCCCATACCGGCACCGAAGCCTCATAGTCGCGAACGAAATCCTTTTCCCAAAGAACGTCGCCGCTCTCCGCGTTCAGCGCGACCAGCCGTCCCATCGCGCCCAGGAAGTAAACGCGGTCCCCATCTACGGTCGGTGTCGCGCGGGGCCCGACATAGACCAATTGGAGGCCCGTATAGTCGGCCTCCCACTCGTGCTGCCAGAGAATCTCGCCGGTCGCTTCGCTGAGGGCGAGCGCGCGCTCGAACCCGCGATTGCGCTCGGTGGGCCGAAAATCCGAGACGAACACGCGCCCATTTGCGACCGATGGACCGGAGTAGCCCCTTCCCAGGGGCGTGCGCCACACGACATCGAGGCCCTTTTCTGGAAACGCTTCGAGAATTCCGACTTCGTTCCAGATACCGAGGCGGCCTTTCCCACGCCACTCCGGCCAGTCTTCGGCGAAAGCGGAATGCGCGGTCAGGACGAACGCGAGGACGGTGCGAGTCCTCATTCTCTCTCCTTCTCTCGTCGGAGAATCGCCCCGCGGCCAGGGCCCGCCTCGTTTCCCGGGCGGTGCCCGTTGCTCTGCCGGCTCAACGCTTCGATCTCCCGTATTTCCTTGGGCGCTTCCGTCGTGAGGACTCTCGGCCGGCCTCGGGTCACGAGAACGTCATCCTCGATCCGGATGCCGATGCCTCGGTACCTCTTCGGGACTCTCCGATCGCTTGCGCCGAAGTAGAGCCCGGGCTCGATGGTGAGCACCATCCCCGGCCTGAGCCGGCGCGGCTTTCCATCGGCGTCGAGGTAGCCTCCGGCATCGTGTACGTCCATGCCGAGCCAGTGGCTCGTTCCGTGCATGAACCAACGCCGGTAGGCTTCCTTCTTGATGAGCGCATCTCGCTTCCCTCTGAGAACTCTTAGAGCGAGCAGTCCGTCGACGATCGCGCGGACGGCGGCGCGATGGGGGGCGTTCCAGGCTCTCCCCGGACGGACGGAGCGAATGGCGGCTTTCTGGGCGCGCAGAACCACGCCGTAGACTTCCGCCTGCGACTTGCTGAAGGCTCCCGAAACGGGAAAACACCGGGTGATATCCGCGGTGTAGTAGTCGGCCTCCGCTCCCGCGTCCAAAAGGACCACGTCTCCGCCGCGCATCCTGCGGGAGTTCGAGACGTAGTGAAGGATGCAGGCGTTCTTGCCGCTCGCGACGATGGAGTCGTACCCGTTTCGCTTCGAGCCCCGGCGGCGAAACTCCGCCTCGAGCTCCGCTTGGAGCTCGTACTCCATCATTCCGGGAGCGACTTCTCTCATCGCCCGAAGGTGGCCCGCTGCCGCGATCGAGGACGCCTTCTCGAGGGCGGCGATCTCGTGCCGGTCCTTGACGAGCCTCTGCTCGGCGATCGCGGGCCTCGGATCCTCGATCGGAGGATGGGCGGCCGGATTGCCGCGATAGTGCCGAATCGCGATCCGCTCGAACACCGTAGCGAGGGAACGGTCCATGGTCTCGTCGCGGCCGAGCCGGTAGAACAGCCGCCTCCCTTCGCGGAGCAGCTCTTCGAGCCGGGGGTAAAGGCCGGAAACCGGGCGAGCTTCCTCGACGCCGAGCTTTCGGCGCGCGCCAGCGGGCCCGAGCCTCGGGCCGTCCCAGATCTCGCGCTCCGGATCGCGAGCGCGGACGAAGAGAATCGCGTGGTGCCGTCCCCGGCCGAGACGCCAGGCGGCGAGGAACGCCTCGGGCTCTTCGAGCCCCGTCAGGTAATAGAAGTCGCTATCGGGGCGGAAGGAATGGAACACGTCGCCGTTGCGAATCTGGAGCCTCGCCGTAGGAAGAAGGAGGAGCCCGTCGCCGAGGCGATCGAGAAGCCTTTGACGCCTCTCGCGAAACACTTCCTTCGGAAACGCCATGCCCAAGTCCATTATGGAGAACCGAAGCGGAGCCGGTCGAGGACGACCCGGCCGTCGTTCATCACGAGCAGCACGTCTTCGAGGGCGGCGAGGTTCGTGAGCGGGTTTCCTTCGACCGCCACCAGGTCCGCCTCGAGCCCCGGACGGAGCGCTCCGGTTCTACCCGCAATGCCGAGGAGCTCGGCGCCGTTCACGGTCGCGGCCCGAAGGGCGTCGACGGGACCAAAGCCGCACGCGGCGAGAGCCTGGATCTCGTGCTGGATCCGGATCGTGTTGGCCGCGTCGAAGCCGGTATCGGTCCCCGTGGCCACGACGACGCCGAGAGCGCGAGCCTCTCGAACCACCTCCTGAATTCTCGGGAGCATGTGGCGCCCTCGCACCTGAAGGAAGGGATGGTCGTAGTTCCCTCCGGGCTCGGTGAGGTCGCGCACCACCGACATGGTGGGAACAAGAAAGGTACTCCGCTCGCGCATTCGTAAGAGCGTGGCCCCGGTCAGGTAGGTTCCGTGCTCGATGCTTCGGACCCCCGCCTCCACGGCGGCGAGAGCTCCCTCGTCGCCATGCGCGTGGGCCGCAACCCCAATGCCCGCGCGCCCCGCCTCGCCGACCACAGCCTCGAGCTCGGTGCGGCTCATCAACTGCTGCCGCGGATCGGTGTCGGGCCTTCCAGCCCGAGCCGTCGCCGTCGTCTTGATCCAGTCGACACCTCGGCCGAGGATCTTAGCCGTGACCCGGCGATAGGCTTCGGGTCCGTGAATCCCTCCCTTCAAGTCGGAGAGCTCGGGCTCGTCGAGAAACAGTGCCTCGGGAGGCTCGTCGCTTCCGCTTCGCGAAGGACCTGGGCCGACGTAATAGCCGGAGGCAAAAATCTCGGGGGCCTCGATCGCCCCGCGCCGCCGCAGCTCGCGGAGCCCGATATCTTTGTAGTGGTCGGCTCCGAGCACGCGTAGCGTCGTGATTCCGGAGCGAAGCGCGCGGAGCGCATCCTCGCTGGTCGATACGTGGCTATGGACATCGATGAATCCCGGGAGGAGGGTTCTCCCACGGAGATCCAGGACTTCCGCTCCCGCCGGAACCGCCGCATCGCTCGAGATCTCGACGATGAGCCCGTCTCGAACCACGACGGTGACGTCCTCGAGGAGCGTCCCGGCAGCGAAATCCACTACGTCGGCGTGAAGGAGCGCCAGAGAGACCGCGACGGCGAGCAGCATTTCAGATCACGTTGTATTCGCCGTCGGACGGACGGGAGAAACGCTCGATGGCGTAAGGCGCGAGGTCGACGCTCTGAGCCGAGCCTTCGGTCAGAAGCTCCGAGATCACCAGTCCTACCGCCGGAGCGTGCTGCATGCCGTGTCCGGAGAATCCGTTGGCGCAGAAGAAATTCTCCACCCCCGGCACGGGGCCCAGGATGGCGTTATGGTCTGGGGAGATTTCGTAGAGGCCAGCCACTCCCGTCGCGACTTCGGCCTCCTCGAGCCTCGGAATCCGCGCGATGGCGTGCTCGCTCACGGTCGCGAGAAAATCCCAGTCCACCTGCTGGTGGAAGCTCGGAGGTTCCTTCGGGTCCGACTCGCCCACCAGCATCCCTCCACTCTCCTTGTGCATGTAGACGCCGGTGCCCCAATCAATGAGGAGAGGAAAGTTGTCGGGAATCCACTCGATGGGCTTGGTGATGAAGTATTGACGGCGGACCGGCGCAACCGGGACCTGGATTCCGGCGAAGCCCGCGACCACCTTCGCCCAGGGTCCGGCGGCGTTGACCACGCGCCCGACTTCCCAGCGCTCACCGCCCGCGGTCATAGAAACCACTCGGCCGGAGGCAACTTCCATCGCCGTCACTTCGGACGACTTCAAGAACGCCGCCCCAAGACGCCGAGCGGCTCGGGCGTAGCCCTGCACGATCGCGTGGGGGTTCGCGATTCCGTCCTCGTGGCAGAAGGTCGCGCCCACGAGGTCGTCGATGCGAAGCTCGGCCACGATGCCGCGGGCGTCTTCCGGAGAGATCACTTCGACGGGAACTCCGAGCGCCCGCTGTTTCTCGGCGTTGTTCCGGAAGGTTTCGAGGTGCTCGTCCGTCGTCAGCACGAAGAGGTATCCG
>CAZKNR010000150.1:0-31943 GCA_964553925.1 uncultured Acidobacteriota bacterium | reverse complement strand
GCTTCGGCACTTACGAGAAGTGACCCGGGTGTGCTTATGAGAACTGGTCCGGGTTGTTGGACTGGCTCGTCGCCCCCCGCCAAATTCTCTCGGCCCTCTTTCCCACTTGGCTCCAACATCAAAGTCCTGTGGAAGCTGCCGCGGCTGACGGCCCTGTGGAAGACTTGAAGTAGCTCCGAGTCTGGTTCCCGTCCTTGCCCAGACAAGTCTTCCACAGGGCCTTTGAAATCGCTTCGCGATTCCAACAAGCCGCTTGGAAACCCTCCGAGGACTCCGGGTTCCCACAGCTTCCACAGGACCCTCCTGCTGGAGAACCATATACCCCAAGCACGATCGTTCGTCAGCCGACCTCGGGCCCACAGGCGACAACGATGCTGAGGCAAGGCGGGTTCTGACGATGAGGACATGGGGCAAGCTTGAAGATGTCTCAGCGAGCCCGGAAGCGTCCTTGTCGATTTTGTCGCAAGTGGTTTCTTCCTGATAGTCGAGTAGGGACGCGTCAGCGGTCGTGCTCGGCGTCGGAGTGCCAGCGCAAGCGCCGGGGGAAGACGCAGGCGAGCTGGCGAGAGCGCAATCCGGAGTACTTCATCGCCCGGCGGATCGTCGAGCGCAGCGCAGCGGAAGAGCGCTCCGAACAGCGTTTGCCTTTCCCCCTGTCGAAACTTCCCTGGGATATCGCGCAAGACCAGTTCGGCATCCAAGGTGCTGATTTTATTGGGGTAATGGGAAAACTCCTCCACAAGCACGCGCAAGACCAGTAGCGGGCGTATCTCGTTGATTCTTTGGGAGAAGCTGGAAGACTTCGACCTGCTCCGCGAAAAGACCAGTTCCAGGCTGTGTCAAGGTGACCCTGTGGACGTCGAGCTACATCTGTTGGAGCTTCGCTTCGAGATCTTGCGCAGCAAAAGCGCGAGCAAGGAGCGACGCTTGATGGCGTCGCTTGCGGAGTGGGGCCAACAGCTTCCTCTGGTCGTGGTCCGGGCCGAGGAGGCGAACCACTACGTGGTGATCGACGGCTACAAACGGGTTCGGGCGCTTCGGAAGCTTCACATAGACACGGCCCTGGCGACGACGTGGGAGATGGGCCAGGCCGAGGCGTTGGTGTTGGAGCAGTTGATGCGCAGCTCTGAGACCGACGGCCCGGTGCAACAAGGTTGGTTGCTCGCAGAGCTCCAAGAGAGTTTTGGGCTCTCTCAGGAGGAGATGGCCCGGCGTTTCGACAAGAGTCAAAGCTGGGTTTCTCGCCGTCTCGCTTTGGTCAGAGAGCTTCCGAGACCGATCCAGCTCGCGGTGCAAGAGGGGGGGCTTTCGAGTCATATCGCCACGAAGCTCTTGGTACCTATGGCGCGCGCCAAACCGGACGACGCCTGCCGTCTCGCCGAGGTGATGGCGCGGCTTCAGCTGAGCACCCGCGACGCCCATCGTCTCTACGCCGGCTATCTCCAATGTGGCGAGAGCGGCCGCGAGCTTTTGTTGCAAAAGCCAGAGCTTTACTTGCGGGTGGAGAGCGAAGCGGGCCGACCTGCGACGGAGGCACCTTCACCCATCGAACAGGTGACGGGCGAGCTCGACGCCCTCACCGGCATCGCCCGACGCGCGTTTCGCCGTCTCAGCGATGGTCGCCTCCGCTCTGCCCTAGCCCCCGACCGCGAGCAGGTGGAGCGGATGGCTCGCCTGGCTCAGCAAAGAACGCAAGAACTTTTTGACCGCATCGACTCGGAGATTGACCATGCTGGATCAAAGCACCCGTAAAACCATTCTCGAGCTCCACACCCGAGGGCTGGGTTCTCGCCGGATCGCAAAGCTGCTCGGTGTGTCGCGTGGCGCCGCGCGCGAGGTCATCCAACGCGATTCAAGCATAGTGCCCTCGTTGTCCCGTGCTGAAAAGGCGGACCCATACCGCGACGAGATCCTCGAGCTCTTTACCTCGTGCAAGTGCAACCTGGCACGCGTACACGAAGAGCTTGTCGCAAAGGGCGCGTCCTTCTCGTATCAAGCGCTCACCGCTTTCTGCCGCCGGCACGGCATCGGCAAGCCGCCCAAGACCCCCGCGGGAAACTACCACTTCGAGCCCGGCGTTGAGATGCAGCACGATACCTCACCGCATCGCCTTCACCTCGGCGGTAAGCAAGTCCTCGTCCAAACCGCAAGCCTGGTGCTGTGCTACTCGCGGATGCTCTTCTTCCAAATGTTCCCCCGCTTCGACCGATTCACTTGCAAAACCTTCCTGGCCGACGCTCTCCACTACATCGGCGGCGCTTGCAAAAGTTGCATGATCGACAACACCCACGTCGTCGTGCTCCGGGGAACCGGACGAGAGATGGTGCCGGTGCCCGAGATGGAGGCTTTCGCCGAGCGATATGGCTTCTGCTTCCACGCCCATGAGAAGGGAGACGCCAACCGCTCGGCCAGAGTCGAGCGGCCCTTCCACTTCATCGAAAATAACTTCCTTGCGGGACGAGAGTTTGCCGACTGGAACCAGCTCAATGCCATGGCCCGCACCTGGTGCGATGAGAAAAACGCCCTGTTTCGCAAACGCCTCCACGCCTCCCCCCGAGAGCTCTTTGCCGCGGAAATTCCCACTCTCGAGCCGCTCCCTGAATGGGTGCCGGAGGTCTATCGCCTCCACCAGCGTATCGTCGACGTCGAAGGCTTCGTGACCGTTCACGGTCACCGATACTCCGTACCCTACGAGTTCATCGGCCGACAGGTCGAGGTGCGCGAGACCAAGGACCGCGTCCTCGTCTACCGCGGGCCCCGTGAGCTCGCCGCCCACAACAAGCTCCTCGACACAAAACCCCAGCGCGTCACCGAACCAAAACATCGACCGCCTCGCGGCACCGCCATCAAACGCGGTCCTATCGAGGAGGAACGCAAGTTACTCGACGCCCTGCCGCAGCTTCACGCTTACATTGCCGATCTGAAGCAACGCGCTCCAGGCCGCGCAACACTGGTCCTGCGCTTTTTGTGGAACATGGCCCGCGACTACCCGCATCCCTCACTCCTCGCTGCGGTTCGCATCGCACATCACTACGGCATGTATGATCTCGGCCGTCTCGAACGCATGGTCCTCCGCAACATCGGCGACGACTTCTTCACCCTCAATAACGAGCCCGAGGACCCTAATGACCCGTGACGAAATCGACCAACTCCTAAAAAACCTCCACCTCAAACGAATCGCCGAGATCCTCGACCAGGAGCTCGTCCATGCCAACAAAACCGAACTCTCCTACGAAGCCCTCCTCGTCCGCCTCCTGCGCGCTCAGTGGCATCATCGACAAGAGACCGCCCTCAGCTGGAGGATTAAACGCGGCCGACTCCCAGAGCAATGGACACTCGAGTCTTTTCCCTTCCGCAAACAATCCGGTGTCTCCCAACGACAGTTTCGCTCTCTCGCCGAGCTCGACTTCATCGCCAAATCCGAGAATGTCGTCCTCATTGGCCCTACAGGCGTCGGCAAGACCGGCCTCGCCAGCGGTTTGCTCATGAAAGCCCTGCAAAACGGCCATCGCTGTCTCTTTGTCCGCGCCCAGGACCTCTTCGACGAAATGTATGCCTCGCTCGCAGACCGCTCCACGCGAAAGCTACTGAACCAGCTCATCCGAGTCGACGTCCTACTCATCGATGAGCTGGGTTACCTCAATGTTCGACCCGAGCAGAGCAACATCTTCTTCAAGCTCCTCGAGGAACGATACCGTCGACGGCCTACCATCATCACCACTAGCCTCGATTACGATGAGTGGGCCAACTTCCTCGGCAACAAAGGCCTCGTCGAAGCCTTGCTCAGCAGACTTCGCCACCAGTGCCATACCATCCGTATCGACGGTCCTTCGCTCCGAGAACCGCAGGGCTGAATCTTCTCCCTCGCTGTTTTTCCCCCGCCGCACTCGTCGCAACATCACCCCGAGCGTCCTTTTCTTCTGGGTCTTCCGGTGAAGTCAGGTGGCAGTGGGATGGCCTGTGGACGCTGCCGCGACCGTGGAAAACGCCCCCCCGGAGGGCCAAGCACGTTCGGGAGGGTCGTGGCGGGGCGTTTCCCACAGTCGCTTGGAAAACGCTTCGCGTTTCCCACAAGCGTCCACAGGCCCAGGCCCCTCTTGATCTCTATCGGAAAAAGCAAAACGAAAAGAGAACGATCTTTCTGGCGGAAGAGGGCTTTATGAGTGGAGGCTGTGGAAAACGCCCGCTGACTCCGTCCGCTTCCGAGACGGGAGCGGACCGGTCCCGCAGTCCAAGCGACGACTACTGCGTTTCCCACAGCCTCAAAAGCAACAAAGAAACTTCTCTACCAAACCGCCTCGCCGAACCGAATCTCGATCCCTGATCCCGTTCCTTGACTGGGTCATTACTCCCGAGCGCAGGCGGGTCGATTCTCCCAAGCGCCGAAGTCTTCAGGGTGTGGTTAGCGGCGTCCAGACGTCGCGCGACGACGCCGGAATCGATCTTCTCAGAAAGGGGGGGGCCGATCAGGCAGCACGTTTTGTCGATGGATTCCATCGGAGCACGGCGAACACCGCTCTCGAATCCATGACGGTCTCTCCCGAGATGCTGGAAGGGCTTTCCAAGCTGACGATGCTCGTCAGCGTGAAGCAAGGACTGGATTCGATGGGCGAGTAGCGTTCCAAAACGCAGGATACCGTTCGTCAGCGGTGCACACAGCGCCGCCGAGCCTAACGCGAGCGAATGCCGAAGTTCTCTCCCAATCTTTGCTGAACGCTTTCGATGCGACGAGTGAAGGGATTGCCATAGATATGGTAATTCGATCTCAGACCACGACGGATCCGGTCGAGGTCGCCGGCACAGGATCTTGCTGCCGGCCATTGCCCGGGCAAGATGCTCTCGAGTATCTGCAATATCGAGTAGGCGTAGTCGCGGTCTCCATGCGAGGCGAGCGATCGAAGGTAGTAGCCGCGTGTGCTGGGCCATCGGTTGCTCAGACCGTTCCACCAGCCAAGGCTCCTGGCGACGAAATCGGCAGTTTCTGGCGTTTCTAAATCCCGCCGGTACTCGGGATTGTTCACGACATTGTCAATCAAGTCTCGACTGGCGTAGCGGTTCATTCGATTCTGGTAACTAGAGTAGAAAGGCGTTGTCGGGAGGAACCTCGCGGTACATTGCGTTCCGGTCAAGCGAGAACCGTAGGATCGTCCCTGCCTCAGCTCCCGAAAATAGAAAAGCTGGATCATCCTGCACAAAACTTCCTCTTCAGGATAGGAAGCGATGTTACGCACCAAATGAGTAGCCTCGTGGACGATATTGCACGAGCACGCCGCCAGCTTGCCTTGCTCGTCAGTGCTGGTGTACGTGGAATCGCTCGCAGGCGCAATAAGAGAATTCACGCGGATGTCGGTGCCGTGCCGGCCCGTTGAAGAGTCCCCGACCAACGTGCTGCTCAAGTGGGCGAAGCCGATCTCGTCGGATGACCACAAGTACCAGAGCTTGGCCACGACGTCACCGGCTAGACGACGATAGCGCTCTTGGTAGGCTCGGTCCCCGCCGATGCTTGTCGTGCCCAAACCCGTGCCGCTGTACTTGAACAGATTGATCGCATCGTAGATCCGATCATCCGGCATCGCGCCGTAAATATAGCACAATCTCCTCTGTGCTGCAGCACCCACAGCGAAGCCCGCGGAGGTTGTTTCATTTCACCGTGCGAGCTGATGGACCTCAGGACCCGGCGTCCGCCTGAGGAGCGGGAAACCATTGCGCTCGAGCTCGTCGGCTTGCCCTTGGCTTCCACTTGCGGAGCGAACCGACAACCCTTACCCTTCCCCGACGTCGACCACGTCGAGTGACGACAGAACTGCCATGGCTGGAAAGCGCGTTCCTGACCTCTACAAGACGCTGGGCGTTTCCACCGACGCCGACAAGGGTGCTATCAAGAAAGCCTATCGTCGTCTGGCAACCAAACATCATCCGGACAAGCCGGGGGGCGATGCGGAGCGTTTCAAGGAGATCGAGTTCGCTCACCGGATTCTGAGTAACGACGAAAAACGCGCCGAATACGACCGAGAGCGCAGTGGTACTACTGCCGCTCCTAGCCGCTCCTCTGGAGTCCCGACTGGCGATCCCTTCGACTTCCGCGGTTTCACCAGCATCTTCGACGAATGGAACGACTTCCTGAAACAGTCGACGGCGGCGAAGGACGAAGTACCGTCGGAAGAAGAGCCCGCCAAATCTGATGCACAGTCCGCACGGACAGCTGGGGAAGAGAAACTCCGCGCAAGCGACGGATCGGTGCTGATTCAAAGGGACGGGCACACCTACGCGGATGTTCGCGTTTCCTTTGACCAAGCCATTCTCGGCTCGTCGGTTGTGGTTCCTACTCTCACCGGCACCTCACGGATTCGGATCCAGCCGGGCACCTCGAGCGGCACCAAGTTGCGGATCCCGAACCAAGGGCCGGAGGGTCCCGAGGGGCGCGGTCACCATTACGTGACCGTGCACATCGACGTTCCCAAGCGCATCGACGGCACCGCGGAAAAACTTCTGCACGACTTGATGCGTGAAATTGGTAGATCCGGAAACTGAGCGTTGGAAGGACGCTCCACTACGAACGGGTATACGTTCGGTTTCGCTCCTGCATCGCGTAATTGAGCGAGTGCGCTCCAGCCTAAAGGCGATGGCTTAGTACTCTTTTGCATAAATACAGTGACGTATATCTGGTTGCTCAAAGGCCCCTCTTCTGACATGATTCTGCTCCGTGGGAGCCGAAAATGCCGCGACAATCGCCATTTAATATCAGTTTGACCGTGGACGAGCGTGACATCCTTGAAGGAACGACTCGAGCCTATACGTCACCGTATATAGACGTCATCCGCGCGAAGATCGTTCTGTATGCTGCCAAGGGCCTGACCAACATGGAGATCGGAGAACGACTCGATACGCCGCGGCAGATCGTGAGCAAGTGGCGTAAGCGTTTTTTCGACGAACGCCTGACGGGGCTCGAAGGGCAGTCCCGCCGGGGGCGGCCCGGCAAGTTTTCCCCCCTCCGTGGTCGTCGCCGTAAAGGCTCTCGCATGTGAGTTACCTTTCGAACTGGGACTGCCGCTGTCGCGCATCAGCACCGCAGACCTGAATCGAGAAGTCCTTGCCCGCGGTATCGTGGCGAGCATCGGGCAGACCACTCTTTGGCGTTGGTTGAGCGAGGATGCGATTAAGCCATGGACCTATCGCAGCTGGGGTGTTTCCGCGTGACCCGCTTTTCGCCGAAAAAGCCAGCCCTATCCTGGATCTCTACGAAGGACGTTGGCGGCGTAAGCGTTTGTCGGAAAATGAGTTCGTCATCAGCGCTGACGAAAAGCCCAGTATCCAGTGTCGCCGTCGTAAATACACCACCACGCCGCCGGCGCCCGGACGCGCGATGCGTGTCGAGCACGAGTACTTCTGCGAAGGTGCTTGGACCTACCTCGCAGCGTGGGATGTTCACCGTGCCAAGGTTTTCGGCTGCTGTGTACCGAAGGGGTGTGATTCGAACGGTGGAACGACTCTGGCACCACACGGAACGACCTCACCAGGCTCTCGGCAGAGGGAGGTGAGCTGGGGCAAGTCGCGCACTGAAAAGATCAAAAACGTTATCAAACGTGGCTTGACTTTCAGGGAGAACATCAGTTATAGGAACCTTGGTGCTCTTGCCTACAGTCGATGCCCTGAGCTTGTCCCGGAGTCGCACGTTCGTGGCTGAGGTTCGCGGCTCGCCAATCGGAAAGTTCCGTCTACTGACACTCATGGCGTTCAGGGCGGGACACAACGACCTTAGGGGGCCTATCCGTCTATGTCGTATGAAAAGGCGAATTCGGCTCTGGGTACCAGGCTTCGTTCACCCAGGCTCCTCCCAGACGTGCTCAGAGGGACGCCGAACCGCCGGTTTTTCTTTAGAGGGTGTGAGATGTCGTACTTCGACACGGCTCGACGGCGACCGTGCGACTCCGACGCCCGCCGTGACCGCTGACTGCGCGGGTCGTCTCAGGAGCTCGAATCCGTCCCCTGGAATCCAGATGGAGTAACACGCAATGAAAGCGCTAATGTCCCTGGCATGTCTCGGCTCTTTGGTGCAGATACCGTGCTGCGGGAGTCCTCCCGACGCTGTTACTGCCGATAGGCACGTCGCGCGTCCGGAGTCGGGGACCGCGGCCTCGTCGCTCCTCCTGGAACTAAACCCGCTAAGGGCGGAGAGCGAAGCCTACGTCGTCTCCGTTATTAGTCCGGAGGGGTGGGCGAACCCATACGTAGTCGGTACCGAGGCCATCGAGCAAGCCATCGCCGATTCGCTGGGCTACCGTGTTTTGTCGCCGGTGGGCGAGCCCATTGGCAGCCCAAATGACGGTGTATTGAGCGGTAAGGTTCGCCACGAGTGCGGCGATCTATTTGCGGCGTTGTCCGTGCGCTCGAACGCGGAGGGGTTCGCAATCTCGGGAGCGCACCACGAGCCGCAACCTCGCGCGGTCGAGGTGCTCGGAGTCAGACCGGAGCACGAAAAGGCCGTGGTGGAACTCCTAACCAGCCATGGCGTTCCCGTCGAACGTTCCGTCATCGAAAAAGCTTACCGCATCGATCTCGATGGCGACGGTTCGTCGGAGGTCGTGCTGCAGGCGACCCACCCCGACCTTCTCGAGGACTTCCAAGCCGAAGAAGTAGGGCACTATTCTGTGTTGGTGATCGTGCCCGTTGCGGGCGGCGCTTCACCGTTTTCAATTGGCTATACAGTAAGCGACAGCGAGAACACGGGCTTCGAGGTGGTTTCGCTTGATACCGTCGCCGACCTTGATGCCGACGGTTCGATGGAGCTCATCGTGCAAGCAAGGCATTACGAGGGTTGGCAGACGCAGATCTACGGCTACGACAATGGCGTTGCTGAGTTGTTCCGTACCGTCTCCGGCGAGCGCGACTGCGCAGCGCTTGGCAATTAAGGCGTCTCGGATAACTACGAGAAATCTAGTTGACGTCGCGAGACAAGGAGCAACGAGGGATCGTTTCTCGTGGAGTCGCGTCAGCCAACTCGCTTCTGGCGGTGGAACAAATGAGTAGCTCCACGCACCGACGTCCGTCGATCTTCCACTCCACATCCAAACACGCAATGACTACGTCGTCACCGACAGAGACGTTGGCGCACGCTTCAAGTTCGATCGGTGAGGTCTTGAAGAAACCCTCGGTGACAGGCGCTGTGCTACAGGACTTCCGTCCGATCTGCGAGAGCCTTCCCTGGCTCATCTCCGAGCTCTACTGGGTGAACGCCGGCGTCGAGGTGTTCACGTGCGGCGAAGTGCCGTACGTCATTACCAACGACGGGCACCAGGCCGAAAACGCTGTGACTCTCTATATGGAGAGCCTGCGGGTGGCCGAACTCGAAAACCGACGCGAGGATACGAGCTACGTACTGGAGCTGGGCGCGGGCTCGGGCGTGTTTGCGAAGCTTTTTCTCGATCGGCTTTCGGCCAGGTCCGCAGAGCAAGGCGTGGACTTCTCTGAGCGAACACGCTACATCGTGACCGACGGCTCGCTCAACATGCTGAACGACACCCGTCAGACCGGCGTTCTCGCAGATCACGAAGACCGCGTCGTTCGCCTCTGTCTCAAATCGCCCATGGTCCGTGAGGCTTTGCTCGAACGCCTTCCCAACGGAGAAAGCGCATTGGGGTCGATCCGCACAGTTCATGCGAACTATGTGTTGGACGGCATGCCCTTTACTATCTTGACGCTCTTGGGTGACGACCTTTGGGAGTTGCGGTTGCGCTCTCGCGTGCGCTCGGAGGCACGGAGAACGCCGGACGGCTGGCCGCCGATCGATGACTGGTCGGCTTTGGAGAAGTGGGCTGACGCTCACACGCCTTCGCAGCTGGTCGAGCTCTCCGAATTGCTTGCTCTCGAGTCTCGCTATTTCCGCGTGGAGAGAAAGGACCTTCCGTACGGCGCGAGTATAGCGGGCGCCGCGTCGCGGCCCCCGGGTCCGCAACAGTTCCTTCATAGTTTCGGGGCGCTGCAGTGTCTCGAGGAAGTCCTCGAGGTCCTTCGTCCCGATGGCTACATCGTCGTGTCGGATTACGGATACCCGAACCCAAAGGAAACTCCGGAAATATTCGAGTTTCAGTCATTCGGGCAGTCCATGGCGTGTGGCGTCAATTTTGCCCAGATCGTCCGTCACTTCGAGAATCGAGGCGGCGCTGTGGTCAGCGTCCCCAAGAATGACCCGGTAAGTCTCCAGGCCCGCCTGATCGCAAAGCGGCCCCATCACCGCGTCGTCGACGTCTTCGAGCATCTATACTCCGGAGACACGTGGGAGCGCCGGGAGAAACCGTACCGGGAAGCGGCGGAGCTCGTCGAGAGCGGGAGGTTCGAGGCCGCCCGGTGGAAGTACGAAGAAGCCTACCGTCTTCAGCCGTACAACTGGTCTGTATTGGAGACGATCGCCGCTTTTCTGACGTACAGCATCAAGGATTACGAAGCTGGGATGGAGGTGGCGAAGCAAGGATTGCAGTTGAACCACTTGTCATCCACTCTGTGGAACATCCTCGGGGATTGCTACTACGGTCTGGATGACCTCGAGTCGGCCGAAGAGGCGTTTCGCCAGGCGACAACGCTGAATCCTTCGGATGTGCGCGGGCGGCTCAACCTCGCGTACGTCTTCTTGCGCCGTAACGACTACGGCGGAGCTCTCACCATCATCGGAGCAGCCTTGGCGCTCGACAAAGCGGGCGAAATGCGCGAGTTCTTGCTGAGCAAACAGTCCGAAGCCCTTGAGGGTTTGTCGGCTAGCCATGCGCGAGCGCTACTCCACCAAGCGAACCGACTGATAGGACACTACGATCTACCGGGACGAACGCGATGAGCTCGAGGATGAATCCAGCGCATCGTGGTGCGCCCGGCCGGAGGACGCCATGACCTTTCCGGATCCTGCTAAAGAGATCCAAGCAAGAGCCGCGCTTCTCGCCAAATCGATCAACGCCGCGCTGGCAGCGCACTACGCCACGGCGCCTAGCAAGAAGGCGGACCAGATCGCCGTTAGCGTCAGCACGAGTCCGGAATCCGCGAAGGCCCGCACTCCGGCACAGCAAGCGGCGTTGGTGTTGGCGATGAAGTCCTGGACGTGCAACTCCGCTCACATGTCCGACGCTGGCAGACACATCATGGTCAGAATCAGTGGCGTACCGACCTGGAAGCTGTCCCAGCTCAAAAAAAACGACAACGCTGCGTTTAACGTAATGGTGAAACAGTGGAATACCGGTATGAAGGCTCAGGATCTTCGAAATCACGGAGGGGGAAAATCGTTCGAGCCTTTTGGCAACGATCCGCTTCACGTCGAATTGTCGAACGCCCGACTGAACAACACTGATCCGAGGGTCACCCAGTGTTTGGAAATCTATGCCAACGCAACGAGACTGGGAGGAAAGAAACAGAACGTGACGTATGAGACAAATTTGGGCTCGGTTTTCCAAAAGGCCTGGCTGCAGAACTACGACAAGAAGCTCGCGGCGAAGAGGAAAGGTCCGGCTCGGCCAGTCGATAGACCCTGCGGATGGTGGGAAACTCGACGGTGACGGTGAGGGGTGTTCTTTGTCTAGTCGCCAGTCGCAGCGATGAGCAGCAGCGGCCGGGGCGCAGAGAGGGCGCCGATCTCGCGTGGCGCGATCGATTCGGCGACGTCAACGAGCCTGCGTTGATCGCGTGCTCGCGAAACCCCGAAAAGATGATCGCGCCGGATACGTGACGAGCCATAAGTCCGACGCCAGGCGTCCATTTCTACCCTTGTCAAAAAACGCGTGGATACTCGGTCGTGGTCTTGTAATCGACGATCTCCTTCTGTGACCATGCCCACCTGCGTTCGATGGACGAGCGATGCCGCCGCGATAGCCGCGCAGAGCCAGAATGTTGTAGCCAGGTGGGGTGATTTGCTGCAGGGTTTTTTGGACTTTGGCCGGCAACATTTTCTTGATCGCGTCCAGCTACCGGTCGAGCTTCGCCGGGTCGCCGCTTCAGGCCGACTGCCCGGAAGCCGGGGGTTCGGCCCCCAACTTCGTCTCTCCTCAGCCCACGACCGCCTTATCCAGTTCCGCGTCCGCGCGGTCCAGAACCAACGGCCTCAGGGGTTGTCCGTATTCGACGTCCAGCTCGAGCGGGCGAAACCAGAAATCTAGCCACGCCAGCCGCCTTCGATCGAGCTCGGATAGTTGCTCGGGAACTTCGACCCAAGTTTTGTGTGGGGTTTCCATTACTTCCGGGTCGTTCGGTAGATGAAACAGACCCTTCACGAGTCGTCCGAGATCCCGAGGCTTGAGCCTGTTCATCGCGGAACGCCGTATCGCTTCGGCGTAGAAGCGGCGTTCGGTCTCTGAAAAAAGCTCGCTCAGAGAGGGCGAGCCCCTCCCTGAACGACTGACCAAGAACCCGGATTCCAGCGCGGGGGCCACCTTCTCACGATAGAACCAATCGAGGAGCTCTTCCTCGGAACGGTTCTCGATCTGTTCGAACGCGGCGATCAGACGCAGCGCCGCACTCTTGCACTCAAGCCAGTTTTCGCGTTTTCGCCCGGTGAGGCGGGTCTCCGTCGATTCGCTCTCGCTGCTTTCGAAGAATGCGAACCGTGCAAACTGGGACTGGATCTCTGCGCGCGAGCCGTGCGAGAAACACGGCTCCAAGAGATCGGAAACTTCCTCTCGGCGAATGAATTTCGCGATCGAGCGCCAGTCCACGGCCGCGGTATCAGAGTGGGTGGCGCTCTTGGAAGAATCCAGCAGATTCGCAAGGTCCGGGGGAATTTCGACTGCGGCGTGCGCCAGGCCATTCTTCAAGTGTGCGACGAGGGTGAGCTCTTCACCTTGCGATCTCTTCAATTCGATTTCGAACTGCTGGAATAGCCTGGCGACAAGGTCCTGCGACGGCTGCGGCGATGACCCGAACTCGATCTCGCTCGCCAGATCGCCGAGAAGCTGCGGTAGGTCCAGAGCGGGCTTATGTCGCGACGAGACCGTCAGCACCACCTGGCGTCCCTCGAGGATTTCCTCCTGTGGCGCCGGCTCTTGCGCCACGATCTCTGCTTGACTCGTGTGGGTGGTCGATTCGACCTTGAGAAAGACGGATGGGGCCGGTATTCCCAATGTCTCTAGCAGCTTCATCGCTTCGCCGAGCGAAACCGGCGAGTTGTCCGACCGGAGGTCGGGCATTCGTTGCGCCATGGCTAGTCCTCGAGAAAGCCGCGACACTCGAAGTAGGGTGGCAAGAACTGGCGACAGATGGAAGCCATGTAGTTGGCGCATTCGCCCGCCAGGGCGGCCTCCCGATCGGGCACTTTCTTCCTACGGAACAACAATCGCAGGAACCGCATCGTGTCGGGATCGGCGTGCCCGAAACTCTCTGCCTCCCCCAGATACCAGAGGTAGTCATAGAACCATCGGCCCTTCTCGACGAAGCCTTGATACTGCTGTGGGCTCGGCTTCGCGAGAAAGGAATCCCAGAACGTCAGCCGATTGCGGGTCTCGGGCAGCAATCCCAGAAGAAAAGACACGTCCTTCTTGGTGATATGCAGCGACTGCAGGAAATTGCGATACCAGAAGAGCTCGGTTTCGCCCACGTCTTCTCGCCCGAGGATGGAAAAACGCTCCTCGATGCGCCTCTGTTCGACGAGCTGCTCGATGTTGCGAAACTGCTCGTCCGAGAATTCGCCCACGACCGAGAACTGCAGCTTCATGAACTTCGTGTCCGAGACGAACGCTCCTTCGCGAAGCTCGATCGGAACAGGTTTGCCGCCTCCGTCGAATGCCCGATGCAGGACGTAAAGCCGGCCCGGGCTCAAAGGGTCGTCGGCTCGGGGGCGCCAGGAATAGTTTGGCCCGCTGTCTCGCTCTACCGCTGCCCCGACATTCGTCGTCGTGAAAAAGACGTTCCAGAACGGCTGCCAGTCGCGCAGCAGACCGCGGTCGCGCGCCGTCACACCGTCCTCCAGAACGATGCGACCCAAATCCAGATTCGCCGGCACCTGCGCGGCGCCCTGCCCGTCCGGCGCACCGAACTCCACGTCCAAAAACTTTCGTGAATACGGCAGGAACGGAAAGGTGAGGAGAGGCAAGTACTCGCGTTTGGCCCAGCTGGCCATGCCTTCGTGGCTGAAGTAGGCGGCGAAATCACGCTCGGGCTCGATGAATCTTGACGAACGTTTCAGTCTAAGCGGAACGATGCCGCCGTCCTCCGAGTGGTATTCGTGCTCGCCTTTTTCGAGTGACTCGATCTCCGCTGTGTCGAGCGGGGCGAAAAGCAGCACCTTCCTGTCCGATGGGTCGTCTCGAATCGGGTAAAGACCACGCTCCGCCGCTTTGTCCTTGAGCGAGTCGGGCAGCACCGCTTCGTACACTCTCGGCCGTGGCTTGTGATATCGCTGGGATTCCGCGATCCGCGAAGCGATTCGCTGCTCGCTGCGCGCTAGGCCCTTGTCGAGCTCTTGACACCACTCCAGAAAGGCCGAAGAGTAGACGTTGTTGCCGTAGTCCTCCCCATCCATCATCGGCGCCTCGCCTCGCCCGACTAGTGCCGTTCCAACGATTTGGTCCTAAACAAACGTGTCAGATGAACTCGAGCCTGCCGCCAAGCCACGCCCTGGAGTTCGGCTGAACAAGTTGGAACGGCACTAGTTGATCTGGACCAGGGCGCCACGCACGGACACGTTGCCGTCGCTGGAGATTGCCGTGGCAGCACTGCCTTTGGCCGACAGCTGCCCCTGAGCTTCGAGATCCATCGTCTGGGTGGCTTTCACCGTTACCCTGTCGCCTTCGAGCTCGATTTCTCGAGCTTTGAGCTTTATCGAGTCGGAGCAGGTGATGGTCAGACTCGACTGTGAAGTCTTCTTCAGCAAGATTTGGGCGCCTTCACCGTCGCCGACGTTCAATGCGATCTCATTGTTGCCGCCGTCGTGGAGGATCAACAAATAGCTGCCGCTGGGAATTCCGAGAAACTTCTCCTTCGCGGTGTTCCTCGAGTCCACGATGGGATCTCGACGCAGACTTCCGACCACAATCGGCTTGTCATCCCACGGTTCCAAAAACTTTACGAGCACTTTTTCGCCCTCTTCCGGCAACATGAGAAAGCCCGAGCTCTCGCCTGCGTGGCCCGAATAGGGCGTGGAGACGTCCACCCAGCATCCGTCCCCCCCTTCGTCTTCCCAGTCGAACTGTATCTTCACCCGGCCGAGATTGTCGGGATCTCCTTCGTTTTTCTTGACTTCCGCCAGAAACATCCTTGATCGCCACGGAAGATCCACGGCGTCCGCTCCCACGAGCTCCCGCGACGGACACAGAAGGTATTCCCCATAAAAGCGCTCGCTACCGAAGGCGGGGTCAGCAAGGTAACGATGCCGGACCCCCAGGACCGTTTCCGAAGCGCCTCCGTTTGCTGCAACGTGATCGCCGATGGCGAAGAAGCTCTTTCTCGTCTTGAGCAGGCGTCTAGCGAACGCGGTGGTGAAATTCCGTCTATCCGATATCTCCCAGGTGCTTTCAAGAAGCCTCTGGCTGTCTTGGTGGCCGCTCGAGGGGAAGTAGAGCTGCTTGGTTCCGAGCTCCCTGTCGAAGTCGGTTATGGCGCGCTGGAACTCGCCCAACCGACCCGGCGCGACGCTGAAGTTATCGCCACTCAACATAGGTCCCAGCCGCCCCACGAGATGCTCCGCCAGGATTTCCGCGGCGCCTACCTCATGGTTGCTCCCTGACACCTGGCCGACGACGACGACACCTCGAACGTCGTCTACGATGATAGGGATACCATAGGCACCCACCAGTCGCTTCAGGTACGCAAAGTCGGTCTCTCCGTACTGCACGCTCAAGACGACTTGCGAACTGAGGTCCGCTTGCCCTACCTCCCCTCGAGCTTTCGCTCTCCCCAGGACGTCGTCGACGATCGACCGTAGTGTATTCCCGGGCTTTTGGAACACCCGAAACTGAGGCACGGAGTCCGCCTTGACGCTATCGGAATACGCCTCGACGAGAGTGCGTCTGGTGCCCTCGACTTCGAGCGCGGTGATCGAGGCTTCCCAAATCATTCCACTGAACAACTCTTCTTGGACGTCGCCGTCTTCGAAACGGCACTCGAGCCTGGCGCCGAGCACATCGCTCAAGTTATCGGGAAGATCAGCTTCGGCATAAGCGATGATGGCCTCGAGCTTGCTGTGCTCGCCCACCTTTTTTGTAATGTCAACGCTGACGAGCTCCCCCTCGTTCAGGAAGTCGTTGCCCAGGTCGATGTTCATTACTCGCTCGCGCTCACTGTGACTTCGGCATTCCGCTCGGGAGCCCGGCGGATCTCGGCCTCGTAGTAATGATTCGTCCCTTCGGACGACTCGACGTAGGAAGCAAGGTAAGCTTTCTCGATCTTGATATTTCGAACCACATCCGAGTTCTCGTCCCCCGCGTAGATTTTCGCCACTACCCGTCGGACCCTTTCTTGGGGGTTGTGCTTGTCGCCACAGCACGCGTCGAGCCACTGGACCCAGACTTTCTTGCTTTCCTCCCTGAAGATATCCTCTTCACGATCGGATACACGAATGAAAATGTCCGCGAAACCCTCGACCGCACCTTCGGCATTGACGCCATAAGTCAGGTCGTCTACACGAAACTCCTCGCCGTCGCCAATGGTTAACTTGTATAGCATTTCGTTGCTCCTGTTCTTTTCTCGAGGCGCGTCGCCTCGGCTACGCGCATTCCACCTTCACTTGGTCCTCTCTCGCTTTTCTCGGCGACTTGCGGATGGTTACTTCGTACTGGTGCTGGTCGCCGCCGGAATGCTCGACAAACGACGAAATGCAGGCGTTCTCGATGGTAATGGTGCGATAGCACTCGCCATCGTTCTCGCCGCCCGAGATTTTAGCAATCACCTTGCGGATGCGGTCCCTCGGATTAGCCTCACCAACACACTTTGCGACCCAGTCGAGCCAGATGCCGCTCTTTTGGGTGTCGGTGAAGATGTCCTCTTCCCTGTCGAAAACGGTGATGAACAAATCGATGTTCCCTTCGCTGCTTCCGTTGTGGGTTCCGAACGTGATGCCGTCCACTTCGAGCTCTGATCCCGCAATATCCAGTGTATATTTCACGCAAACCTCCTTGATTCCGTCAGTTACGCCTCGTCGCCTTCGTCTCGGATAAAGTCGAAGCCCGTCACCTGGACATCACGAGCTTTGTTTCTTATCCCGAAGTATTGACTGCCCTCGTCATAGACAACCTTATAGCGTTCTTTGTCGAGTAGTGAGTTGGAGTAGTTCTCCTTGGAGACCCCTCCCAAGTCGTCCGCAAAAAAGGCGAGAGCGCTGGAGGTCGCGCCCTCCGGATAGTTGAGTCGGAGCGCCCTCGCCAGGTATTTCGCGACGCGATACTCGGATAGCGGGACGGGTTTTCCCTGGAGCGACAACAGGGTGTTCAGATATCGCAACTTCTGTTTTTTCAGCTTACCCTTGTGGTCTTTCGCGTGCTCGAGCACGCACATCGGAAGCGCTTCCTCCAATCGCTTCTCGTTGATGACTCCTTCGGATAGTCGCTCGGACTCCCAAAGTTCTTCGTGGTCCTTTTCGTCGAAACGCATTCCGAGACAGGGCCATTGGTCTTCGATGCGAATCCGTTTTCTCTTTAACTTTTCCTTCACGTATTTCGGATCGTCGTTCCGGGCGACCATGCCGGCGACGGTGAAGCAAGCGGGTACGGCGACGGGCTGTCCAAGCTCGTAGTGACACTTCTTGCCCGTCTTGTAGAACTGGCCGAGAAGGAACTTGTAATCCGCGGGCAGAATCACGTGGTCGGGGACGCACATCAGACCGCTCTGGGATTCCATCCGGTCCGAAGACCAGTCGCGACGGAGCTCCTCCAACTCCTCCGGGTCATTCAACGTATTGAACGAAATCGGCGTGTCGGGGGAAAAGAACGTAGCGAAGCCGTGCTTGTACCCGAGATCGAAAATGTCGTCCTTCGAGTATTCGGGTAGCCGGGGAACTATCGCAATCGAGATGGCCTTCTCGAACTCTTCCTGGTTTCTGCTGTTGAGGGCGTCGAGAAGGCTTTCGAAGTTCTTCAATAGATCGGGATCGCTGAAAATATCGCTCAGGTTTGTGTTGGTGATGAAGACACGAGGTTGCGCGAGCTTGGTTTCCTTGGTGGTGCGCAAAAATTCCTCGATGCCGAGAAGGTTGGCTGCGAGCGGCGCGACTTTCGCCATATAGTCTTCGAATGTCGCTCGTGCGGCCTTCAAGAGGCGATCGTGAAACTCCTGCCAGTCCTTCTCTTGTGACGGCTCGATCTGCCGAACGTTCTTTAACAGCAGGTCTCTCAGAGCCGCCCGGAAATGTTTCACCAGGGCCGACCGTTCCGCTGCTTCTTCGAGACACAAATCAAGATAGAGCTCGAGCCCTTTCTCTCCGCGTAATTCCTTCAAGCCATGCCGGCGCTTTCCGAGGGTCGCAATCTCGTTTTCGATTTTGCCGGCTGGCGTCAGAGTGTGGAGGTAGGCGGTTAACTGTTTCTGTTGCTGCTCGTCGTCGTAGTAGGTCAGAGCTACGCTCTCGACGTTGCGGATGTGGTCGTTCAGCTCTTCCGAGCTCAAACTCATGGATTTGCGCAGAGTCTCGGCGGAGCCCTTCTTCACGGGTAGGTTGGGCAGTTCCTTCACCTTGACGAGAGCGGTTCCTGCTTCTGAGGCCGCTACGTCGCGGCCGGCCGCTGCGGCGTTTTCACTCGTGCTTGCGTCAGCTCCCTCGGTCTCGCCTTCTTCGTCCTTTTCTCCTTCGCCCTTCGCGAGTTTTTTGGCTTTGGGATCCGCAGCCTCCTGGGCGGCTTCCAGCAGCAACGTTTCCGATCTCTGCGTTAGGAACTTGGTTCTCAAACGAGAGATGTTCGCGTTGGCCTCGGGCGCTTCTTCCACGCTCAAGTGGTCGAGCATCACGTCATCGGCAATCCCCGACTCGATCAACGCTTTGGCCAGGGTCTGTTTATCGGCTCCCAAGCTTTCTGGGTCGGCCGCGCCGAGAACTCCCTTGACTGCGCCCGCGACGAGTCGTCGGCCTACCTTGATATCGGTCTGCAGCGCGGCTCGCGCCTTGACCAGTTCCTCCTCGTCCTCGGGCTCGATCTTGATTGCTGTCTTGGCCTTCACCTTGAGCGGCGTGGTCTTGAGGGTGAAGTTTTCGAAATCCGGCTGCAAAATCATGATGATCTGGCCGGTATCGCCCGCGGTCGCGGCGATGTCTGCGTCTTCTTTGGAAATCTTCTGGTAGTTCCGACAGGATTCTGCGAGCAAGAGGTAGGTCATGACGGGCTCGGTCAACCGAGAGATGAAGTTTCTCCGAAGGTTCTCTTGTTCGCGCAGCCGTTTCGGATTCCGGTCGGTCATCGCGGCGACGTAGTGGGCCGAGGCCTTTCTCAAGCTCTTTCGTTGGTCGTCCACGAGGTTGTCCAGGGCGATCCTGCCGTCCGCGTCCAGAATACGGAAACAGAGGGATTCGCGACTCAGCGGCACCGACAGAGCGTCCTTCTTGTATTTGAGAGTGTGCTCGACGACCATGGTCGTCGCACCTTCGACATTCTCGGTGGCTACGGAAAAGTAGTAGGACGGCTCGAAAATGTTGGTAACGTCGTCCAGGCTCTTCACGACTAGCCGCTGATCGCCGTCTTCGCTGAAAATGGCATCGATGACCGCCCCCCAATTGCTTTTGCCGCTAATCGCGGTTGCAAGCGACGGGACGCCCTGGGTGACGTTGCCGTTGAGCTCACCAAAGATCAACGTGTTGTTCGTGCGAGCAATGTGCTTGGTAATCGAAAGCGCCATTTAGGTTCTCCTTCCTTGCGACGATCGCTATCCTCCAATGAGAACGGTGGGGCAGCCCATGACGATACTGCCTCCGTGGACGGTCATGTCGCCCATACGCGCCGCGAGCTGTCCGCCGATAATGACGCTAGCCGAGCCCATGGCGATGACGTCTGGAGGTCCCGCACAAGTTGCCATGTCGCCTTGGCGCGCCGCGGGCAGTCCTTGGATCAATACCGTCGGGCACCCTGGAGGTAGAATCGGTCCCCCAACATGTGGAACCAAAACGGTGATCATTGGGCAAACATGAAGATCCGAAACCCTTGCTGCTGGTCTGCTCATTCCGACCCTCGTATTCCCGTCGCTTGCGGTTGAATTCTACTCCCTATTTTGGAGCCAAGAAACACCCTAGTCTTTGGGATAGCTATAAGCGGTAGTTGCAGTCGAGAACCTCCTCGTCAGTTAGACGGACCGGGTCTCGGTTTTCCCCTTTTCCACCCCTTGCAGGGGTGTTGGTCGGTGGCTGCGCCAATCCGACATCGGGTCGCCCCGGCCCACGGTGTAAGGACGGGCGGGCGCAGCAGCCTCGGCCGACCGCCATCGCAACGAGTTTGGGACTCCATTTCCTTTAGCCGGGTAGACGCTCCACCGACGACGGACTCGACAACCCGGTGACAAGTAGCACAACTGTGGGAATTCAGCAAGCACTTGACCTCTCACTCTCAGAGACCCTTGGAGCAATTTACAGCGAGAGGATCTCGCTGGCGAGTTTTCGACGACGAGTTTTGCGGATGTATCTATGTTCGGCACGGTTCCTGAGCTGCGGGGGGCGTCCCGCGGCGACGCGCTGATGAGGGCCTACGGAATCACACCGTGAGACGGGCTAGCTGTGAGCGACGCGGTGCCTGTATACTGACTCGCTCGCGATAGGAACGTGCTCGATGCAGGGACAACACCGAGCAGGGCGGTGCGTATCGAAACTTCGGAGTCTGTCATGGATTCGACGGACCTGTCGCAGAGGGCGCACGAAAATTCGGTGTCACCCTCCGTCTACAACGTTAGAGAGCACTTCGGGGAGCGCTGTCAAGAAAGCGCGATCTGGTGAACGAGCGCAACACGAACCCACGCCGTACACCGGGTTCGTGACACCAGAATATGAAACGGCGCACCGCGAACCGGTTGAGCTCGCCAAGCGAATCCCGGAGCCGTTTCTGAGCTGGGCAGCGGGGTGGTGCGGGATCCAGGGGGTACGAGTCAATGTTCCAAACCGCTCGAATCTGTGACCGCGGCGGCAGGGCGCAGAACCAGGACGACGCGAACTTTCTGATTCTCGACGAACCGAGAGCCGGCTGCTGGATTCTCGCTGACGGGCTGGGTGGACATCGGTGTGGCGAGATCGCCTCTCGACTCGCTGTCGACGCCGTGCTGAATTCATTTCGCCACGATCCGACTTGTACGCCTGAAGCCCTGGAAGCTCACTTCAGTGCAGCGCAGGGAGCTATCCTGGCGGGACAAAAAAGTGAAACTCAGCTCGCGGGAATGCGCAGCACTCTCGTCGTCCTGATCACTGACCTCGATTACTTTCTCTGGGGTTACATTGGAGATTCCCGTCTCTACTACTTTCAGGACAACCGCATCGTCGATCAAAGTCGAGACCACAGCGTGCCACAGGCCATGGTCGACTCCGGACAGATCGCAATCGAGCAGATACGAGGCCACGAAGATCGCAATCGCCTGCTTCGCTCGCTGGGGAACGAACGTGACCTACGACCGACGATTTCGAAGCAGAAGCGACGCTTGTATCGCGGCGACGCGTTCTTGATGTGCTCCGACGGTTTCTGGGAGTGCGTCTACGAGAATGAGATGGAAGCGGACATTACCAAAGCGAAAACGCCCCAAGACTGGCTCGGGCACCTCGAGCACCGTCTCCGGCGTCGAGCGAGGGGACAGTTCGACAACTACAGCGCGATCGGCGTCTACTTCACTTCCCTCAACGCGCCTCGCCCGAGCGCACCCGAGCCGCGACAGCCGCCTCGAAAACGTGTGAAACGAAAAAAGAAAGAGCTGAGCGTCACCCTGCTGGTACTGGCGTTGGCGCTGCTTTTCAGTGCGGGAGTGGTGTTTCTGGGGTATACGTCGTACAAGACGTGGTTCGCCGGTCCTGAGAAACCTGGTGAGGAGCCGGGTAACGATGCGGGCGTCCGCGAGGTGGTGCCCGGATCGGACGAGAGAAGCGAGTCCCCACACTCTCCCGAAGCTGTGGAACCCGCGGAGAAGCCCGCTGCGAGCACAACGGCGCCCCTCCCCGCGAGCCAGGGGACCTCCGCCGCTCCCGCGACCGAGAAACCAGAGGGCCGCGAGAATCGGAGACTGAGGGAGAACACCAATCCCAAACCCACGACTACCGTTCCAGAGAACGAGTCGGCGGAGCGAAGGTCGGTCAGGTAATGACAGGAAACGAAAGGGTTCTGACGATTGGCCGCCGTCCCGATTGCGACATCGTCTTGAAGGACGAAACCGTGAGTGGCCGCCACGCCGAGCTCACCGTGCTGGGCGGGGGGCAAGTCATGATCAAGGATTGCAGCAGCGCGAACGGTACGTCCTTGATAGTGGACGGCAAGGAGGTTCCAATTCAGGAGCAGGTTGTATCCTCTTGGGAGCTCCTTCGATTCGGTGACTACCAGATCGAAGTGTCGGATCTCATGGGTATGGTTCCGCCGGAGCCGGCTCCGCCGCCACCCGTGCCTCCCTTGCCTGAGCTTCATATCCGTAAGCGGTTGGGCATGGCACGCCACTATGAGCCTGCACCGTTCGAAAGGGTGCCGGAGTTGGCCTCGCGGGAAAGTCGTCTCGTGGCTGCAATATTCGACGCGCTTTTGGGCATGTCGGTTTCGTTACCGATCGGCGGCGGTCAGACGATGGGATCACTGGCTCTCGTCGTCATCGGCGTGCTGCTCGCGCTCACCCTGTCCGTCATTCAGATCGTTTTGCTGGCCGAGCAAGGCCAGACGCTCGGGAAAAAACTGACCGGAGTTCGCATCGTTAAGATGAACACCGGTCAGAACGGCGGCTTCGTGACTAACTTCGTCTTGAGGGTCCTACCTCTCGCTCTCGTGCCGCCCGTTGCCCTTGTAGACCCCTTTTTCATCTTTCGAGAGGACCGGCGATGCCTTCATGACCTGATCGCCGATACCGAAGTGGTGAAGGTGAAGTTGACTGGAGTAACTCAACCGTAAAACCAAGACGACATCCTGACATCTCTCGGGTCAGCGCTAGAAAAAAGACAAAAGTCCGTCTGAATAATGCGAAAAAAGAGCCGTGGCCCGGGCCGAAGCGACGCAGGGCGTTTGGGCGCTGGGATTCGGCAATGATCTTGGGCAGCACACAGGCTCTTTGTGTCGGTTGCTTTGCGGAGCCAGCCGGTACGCAGAGCTGCCGTGGATGCAGCTACGACGAGCGAGCGCCCAGAAGTCCCGTGGTGCTCCCGCACCGACAGGTTCTGAAGAACAACTACCTCGTGGGAAGGATACTGGGCGATCCTGGGGGGTTCGGCATCACCTACCTGGCGCTGGACGCGGCGGCGAACGATCGGGTCGCGATCAAAGAGTACCTGCCACGCGACCTGGCGGGCCGCGCCACCAGAGATGCGTCGGTGGTGCCTCTTACATCGGGAGACGCTGAGATGTTTACCTACGGTCTCCGCTGCTTCGCCAAGGAAGCGGGGACACTCGCCCGGTTCAACCATCCGAATATCGTGCGAGTGCGCGACTACTTCAAAGAGAACGACACCGCATACATGGTGATGGACTACTACGATGGCGTGACACTCAGGCGCTTGCTCGAGAAAAAAGGGAGAAAGCTCCCGTTGCCGGCTGCGCTGCAAATCATCATGGCGGTCCTCGATGGTCTGCGCGAAGTGCATGCCGGGCAGACGCTCCATAGGGACGTCAAGCCGGAGAACATCTACGTGACGACACGAGGGCGCGTGCTGCTCATTGATTTCGGCTCCGCCCGATCTGATCTGGGTGCGCGCAGCCATAGCCTCGCCGCAATGGTCACGCCCGGATTCGCTCCGTTCGAGCAGTACCACGGTAGGGGGCGGCAAGGCCCGTGGACCGACGTATACGCATGCGGCGCGACCCTCTATTCGATGCTCACCGGTGTCGTGCCGCCGGACGCTGCCGAGCGGAAGTCTCTCGACAAGCTGGTATCCCCTCGGGAGCTCATCCCTGACCTTCCTCTCGGAATCAATCGGGCGATCGAGCGCGCTCTGGCCGTCGAGGCAGAAAACCGGCAACCCGATGCAACCACTCTACAGAGGGAGCTCTTCAGTGATTCCGGATCCCTCGATCATGCCACCGTACGGGGAGCTCCCGTCAGACTCGAGTCTCTCGCGGGAGTGCCCACGAACACTCCGACGCTTGGTGCCGTGGCCCAGCCGGAAGTTTCTGCGCCGGTCTTGGAGCTCGCGACGCGAACGTCACGACTCGGCGCGACTCTCCTCGATGGAATCCTCTTCCTGCCGTTCGTCATTCTGCTCTCCTTGGCGGACGTCCATGGAAAGGCCTTCGCGGTCTTAGGTGTGCTCGGACTAGCGGCTGTCGCCGTAATACAATCGATTCTACTGGCTCGTGACGGACAGACGTGCGGGAAAAAGCTATCCGATATTCGAATTGTCAGGCTCGACGACGGAGCGAACGGTGGATTCATCGCGAACGTGGTGGTGCGGGGCGGCTTCGTTCTAGGGAATGCGGCCGTCGGCTTTCTCCTGCCTCCCGTCTTCGGGATGCTGCCTTTCCCAGGTGTCGTCTTGCTCGATGCTCTCCTTATTTACCGCGATGACCAGCGGTGTCTGCACGACATCGTCGCCGGTACACGTGTCGTTCGATCATGAGCGCCGAGGCGGGAGGGTGGGCATCACGTCGCGTCGCGACGTCTTTGTTTGACCGCGGGTTTCGCGATTCGGGTGCGATGTACAAATCGCACTTCGGCAATGTTAGACTTGCGGGCGCGTTGAGACACGAGAACGACTCAGCGCACGTTCTCGGGGAGGTTCCAGGTGGGTCACATTGTCCTGAGTGGCAAAACGTTCCCGCATCTCGGCTGGGCGCCAACGGCCGAATGCTAAAGGTAGCGCCTGCGGTGTGGCCGTGCCCGCACATGAGCGCCTCTGACATTCGGTCCCGAATCTGCGGGGCCCAGGGGAATCCATCACGCTCGTGGGGTCGACCGCATGGCACGTCTATCGGTATTTAACGGAAGGTCAGTTATGTCGAATTCACATAACGATAAGCACGATGAGTGTGAACAAGCCGTCCCTGACGTGGCAGAGCGTGAGTCCCGCAGCGCGGAAGAGGAGCTCCGTCTGGCCCTGGAAGACGCCAAGGCCAAAGCCGACGAGTATCGGAGCGAGCTCTTGCGAGCTCGTGCGGAGGCGGAGAACATTCGCAAACGCTCGGAGCGCGAAGTCGAAAACGCTCAGAAATTAGCATTGCGGGAATTCCTGCGGGCGCTCGTGCCGGTGAAGGACAGCCTCGAAAAGGGGCTGGCGGCGGCGGCGGCAACGGAACACGTCGACGCCGTGGCTTTGGTCAAGGGGACCGAGCTCACGTTGAGCCTTCTCGGCGAGCTTCTCGCGAAAGAGGGGCTGGTCGAGGTCGACCCGTTGGGTGAAAAGTTCGATCCGAATCTGCATGAGGCGATGGACATGCGCGCCGCGCCCGGCACCGCGCCGAATACCGTTCTCAAGGTGTATCAAAAGGGTTACGTCCTGAGCGGGCGGCTAATTCGGCCGGCGTTGGTTTCGGTGTGCGAATCGGCGTGACGCGATTTTGTCGTGAGCGTTGCAATCCACGAGAAAAGAGGGTGACATGGCCAAGATTATTGGAATCGATCTCGGCACCACGAATTCAGCTGTTGCCATAATGGAGGGCTCGAGCCCCAGAATCATCGAGAACGCCGAAGGGAGCCGCACGACGCCGTCGGTGATCGCGTATTCCGATGATGGCGAGGTCATCGTCGGTCAAGCGGCGAAGCGCCAGGCAGTCACGAACGCGAAGAAAACGCTGTTCGCCATCAAGCGTCTCATTGGCCGACGCTTCGACGACGATGTGGTTCAGAAAGACATCGAAATGGTTCCCTACGAAATCATCAAGGCGGACAATGGAGACGCCTGGGTGAAAGTCGGTGCCAAGCGTCTTGCCCCGCCAGAAGTCTCGGCACAGGTTTTGCGCAAGATGAAGAAGACTGCCGAAGACTTCCTCGGCGAGACAGTGACCGAAGCCGTCATAACCGTGCCCGCCTACTTCAACGATTCGCAGCGGCAGTCCACGAAGGACGCGGGCCGTGTTGCCGGCCTGGACGTGAAACGCATCATCAATGAACCCACCGCGGCCGCTCTTGCTTACGGACTGGATAAAGAACACGGCGACCACAAGATCGCGGTTTACGATTTGGGCGGCGGGACCTTCGACGTCTCGATCATCGAAATCGCGCGTGAGGAAGGTCAGCAATCGTTCGAGGTCTTGTCGACTAACGGCAACACCTTTCTGGGGGGCGAGGACTTCGACAAACGCCTCATCGATTACGTAGCCGGCGAATTCAAGAAGGAGCACGGCATCGACCTTCGTGGCGACCCTGTTGCGGTGCAGCGGCTCAAAGAGGCGGTAGAGAAGGCGAAGATTGAGCTTTCCTCCACCCAGCAAACCGACGTGAACCTACCCTACGTCACCGCGGACCAAACTGGGCCGAAGCACATCAATATGAAGATCACTCGCGCGCAGCTCGAATCGCTGGTCGAGGACCTGGTCAAAGGGACGATCGAGCCCTGCAAGATGGCGCTGAAAGACGCCGGCCTCGAGACGAAGGATATCGATGAGGTCATTCTCGTGGGTGGTCAGACCCGCATGCCCCGGGTGCAACAGCTCGTCAAAGAGTTCTTCGGCAAGGAGCCACGAAAGGACGTCAATCCCGACGAAGCCGTCGCCCTGGGCGCCGCAATTCAGGGAGGTGTTCTTTCCGGAGAGGTGACGAACAAGCTCCTGCTGGACGTCACGCCGTTGTCCCTCGGCATCGAGACGCTCGGCGGGGTCATGACCAAGCTCATCGAGCGCAATACCACCATTCCAACGAACGCCTGTGAGGTTTTCTCGACGGCCGACGACAACCAGAAGACCGTGCAGGTTCACGTGTTGCAGGGAGAACGCGAGCAAGCCAAGGCGAACAAGTCGCTGGGGCAGTTCAACCTCACCGGCGTCCGGCTCGCGCCTCGCGGCGTGCCGCAGATCGAAGTGACGTTCGATATCGATGCCGACGGCATCCTCAACGTGTCCGCAAAAGACAAGGACACCGGCATGCAGCAGTCGATTGTCGTCAAGGCGTCGAGCGGCCTCTCCGAGGCGGAGATCGAGCGCATGGTGAAAGACGCCCAAGCCCATTCGGAGGAGGATCGCAAATTCCAGCAGGTCGTCGAGGCGCGCAATCAGGCAGATGCCCTCATTCACTCGACCCGAAGCTCGGTCGAGAGCCTCAAGGGGAAACTAGAGAGCTCGGACCTGGAGACAATCGACAAGCTGATTGCCGAGCTCAAGACCGCGCGGAACGGCAACGATGTCGCGCTGATCCAGGCCAAGAGCCAGGCTGTCAGCGAAGGGACCTCCAAGATATTTGGGGCCCGGACCCAGACCGCTTCGACCGCGGAACCTCCGACGGGGAAGGGAACCCAGGAACCGACGCATCCGGGTCCACACTCGAGCGGAGGTGATGACGACCAAATCATGGACGCGGAGGTCGAGGACGTAAGCTGAACCCAGATAGACATTCGATCCACGGGTCGTCTGATCTTCTTCAGAGATACCGGTCTCACTCAGCTCGAACTTGTCCCGCCCTGGGAATCTTTATCTCGGGTGTAGGGCTGGCATCCCTTACCCCAATGCTTCCTGTCAATGCTTCCCGCGACGATGACGAACGCGGCCCAACCGTCCCGCTCGATGAGGCATCAAACGACCGGATCGATCCAAATTCGCGCGGGCGCTGCCAGCCCGCGAAGTCGTAAGATCTAGCACCGCCAAAGGGTTCTCCTACTGGGCTCTCACTTCATCCTAAGGTTCATCGTATAACTGGGGTGTCCCCAAATCTCTGCCATGGGCCCGCAGGCGCAGCATGAGCGCATGCCGCACCGCCTCGGCCACCGCGTGCCTATGGTTGCCGTACCTCCAGGCAAGGAGGCGGAGATGCATGCGACCAGTCAACCGGAACGGTCCCCCGGGCGTCTGGTACACGCGGTCCATCCCGATGATGGTTTGGTACGCCTTCTGGCAGCCCTCCGCGTTGCCTCGTAGCCAGTGCGGATCATTTGGGGGTAATAGGCGGCTATGCGGCGGCCGATGCGGGCTCGGGTGAGGGACCGAAGGCCACCGTGCTTGTGAAATCGCGTCTAGTCTTGGGCTAGAGAAGGCGGCGGCCATATCCTGCATTGCGACACAGTAACCCCGGCATTTGCCGTAGAAGTGTGCCAACCGGCTAGAGTAATCCGCGAGTTCCACAAAATGGTGGCCTATCTCTACGATGTCGATGACCGCCCCGGCCGTCTCTGCCAATACGCCCACAAGGCCCACCACGAAAATACCAACATGCCCTGCTCCTCCAACGGCGGTCAGGATTCCACTCATCACGGTAGCCGACGGCACATCGGGGGCCTCGAGGTCTTGAAGCCCTACGTCGGTATCAATTACCGCCCATGCGGATGGGACAGGAGGCAAAGGCGGTGGTCTGTAGACTTGCTCCGGGCGTATAGCCTGCACAGAGGACGCCGTAGCGATGCGAACATCCGTAATCTCTGGCATGCGCCCAGGCCGATGAACTAAGGTGATCGTGAGCCGGAGGATATGCCGTGGGTTTTGCCTTCTCGTCCTACGGTGAAACTCAGCGCAAGGCTCCTGAAAGGGCTGCCATAGGGCTGCCTCCCGCACGCCTTGAAATCCACGAGCGCGCGCCGCCGCCGTGACGAGGTTACGGAAAAACTGGGCGTCATCATCGACCCAGCGAATCTGCACGGTAGTTCTTCTTATAGACATGTAGATCACCTCAGCTCGAACTTGTCCTGCCCTGGGAATTCTTTTCTCGAGTTAAGGGCTGGCATCCCTTACCCAACCACTTCCACCACGACGCTCGCGCTGATGTTGCCCGGATTGACGGTGACGACGTTCTCGGCCGCTCCCGACCTGGATCGCGGGATCACGTCGACGATGACCACGAACCTCCCGCCGGGCCCGATCCTGGAAAGCGTGCACTCTAGGGTTCTGCTCCTGATGTTGCAGTCGTATCCCGACAGCTCCGTAAACTCGAGAAAACGAATATCGAATCCCTCGGGAATGACGTCCCGCAGCTCGACCCCGACGGCATCGGCATTCCCACGATTCGTCACTTCGATGCGGTAGAAAAAAAGAGTTCCGCTCCGGACACGAGCGACGTTGTTCTCCAGCTCGTCGATGGCTCTCTTGGTAACCACCAGCTCGGCCGCCGGCGCAGGTCTCGTGGTGGTGGTTGACGGGTCGGGTCCGCTCCCGGTCCGGGGCCAGACTCGTTACATGCAACGAGACAGAGAAGAGCTCCTACGAACGCGAGTTTTCAGGGTCTTCACGATGGCTACCTCCCTCCGATAGCGCAGTCGGACCAAACGCGTGCTCGAGTCGGCACGACGATTACCTCGGCCACCCGCATCTAAACACGGATCGTGCTTCGTGCACACCCGTCATCCTTCTCGTCCGATCAGCGAGCAGGATCGCATGAGGCCGATCACACGGTAGCCCCCAAGCCTTCAACTCCCTTACCCTACTGCAGACTCGTTTCTGCGCGCTACCGGAGGTTCCCGAAGAGGGGGTACAATGAAGTTAACTCCCGCCACTCCGTCAGATTTGGTTGGACCGACTCGAGGTAATAGCCGAAGGGATACCATGGGAAATCAGCGCGCGTTCGCGATGACCCCTCATCCCAACGCGTCGGGGGTGGGGCCCCGATGCTGCAGGAAGAGAAAGACGGGCCTAGCCACCCTGCTCCTAATCGCCTGCAACGGATGCAGCCCTCAACTGAACGTCTCGAAGGAAACTACTTATTTCACCGCGCCGCTCCATCCGGACGGCAGAGTCAACTATGCGGAGGCCTTGAACGAACTCTACGGCTCCGGAGTGACACCGGAGAACAATGCCGCCGTCCCGCTCCTGGCGGTCCTCGATGACACGGTGCCGGAGCCTGTGGCGGAGCGCCTGGGGCTCCGGCATGCGCCGCAGCCCAACGAACGATTCCTGGGCGGCTTTGCATACTGGTCGAAGTACATCGAGTGGAGGCGTGAGGGTGGCCACCCGCTTCCAGGGACGTCTGAAACCGTAGGCGATCAGTTCACCGCGGATTTACTCGCTGCAATCGAGCGCCCATGGTCCCCAAGAGACCATCCGCTCGTAGCTGGTTGGCTGGAAGACATGAAGCGTCCTCTCGAGGCGGTGGATCGGGCGACGACGAGGCCCCGCTACTGGATCCCGGCCACCGACCTACCGACCAGTCACCTTCCGAACCTGCTCAAAAGCCGAAACGTCGCCACCGCCCTCAGGGCCCGTACCATGCTTCGACTCTCCGAAGGGGATCCGGACGGTGCGTCTCGCGATGTCTTGACCATCTTGCGATTTGCGTCTCTAGAGTCGCAGGGGTCAACACTCATCAATCAGCTCAGTGCGGTAGCCATCGCTGGGATCGGCGCCGAATCTCTCCCTCTCGTTGCGGCTCATCCGAAGCTTTCGGAAGATGCCCTTCGGCGGGCACTGTCCGAGCTGGAAGGCATCGAACCGCTTCGATCGCCTGCCGAGAAGATTGGGAACGGTGAGCGAGCCCATGTTCTTGACGCGGCCATGCAGATTGCGTTTCGGGGCAAGTATAGTCCTGGCGAAAACGACATCGGGCTCTGGGGTATGGATCGAAACCTCGTCGATTGGGATGAGGTCCTGAAGACGATCAACCAGTGTTACGACACCGAAATCGCCTGCCATGAAGCTCCAACCGTCGAAGCGCGCCGCGCGGCCTGCGACGAGCGCGATCGTTTGCTGCCGAAGGACTTGGTTGCTGAGGTATTGAAGAGCAGCGACTTTCCCACCGCGACGGCTCTGCTTTTTTTCAAGACGAGTGTGTCTATCCAATTCTCCTCGTTCGGTGGTTCGTACGTGGTATTCAACGAGCAGAACACGCTCGATCGTTTGGCAAGGTTCTCGTTGATTGCGAGGGCTTATCGTCGCGAGAAGGGACAGTTCCCTGATGGTCTGGCATCGCTCTCCGCCTCCGAGCTGCACGGTGTTTCGGTCGCCGCGAGCCAGCACGGCTATCGATTCGCGTTCCACTCGGGAGCGGGGTCCGGCTACGCTTACACGGCCGTGCCGGAAGAGCAAGGGCAGAGCGGCAGGCGGTCATTCTGCGTCGACGGGACCGGAAAACTGGTGATCCTCGAAAAGGGTGTCGGCCCGGAGGTTCGGGGGGCTCAATGCGCGAGCGCCTCAGCAAAATGAGGGATTTGGGGCGCGGCAACGCGCCCGTCCGGGGTCAGGAAACCTCTGTCTCATGGCTCTCGATAGTGCGGTCGGCTCTCACGCCCAGCCACAAGAGCGCCGCAACGAACACGAAGAGGCTGCACGAGTCGAGCGCTCGCACTGAAGCGACAGGGATCAACGCCGTCCAGACTGCCGAAGACATGGCGCCGCCGTACGCTTACGGTAAGCGTCCACTCTTGCCATGTTCCCACGAAGGTCGCCGGGTGGTGGTACTCTTTTGAAGCCGCCTCAGGGGCGGGCGCCTCTCGAGAGAGCTTTTGTCAATAAGGTGTGTATTAGTCTCCACTATAAGAGTAGAACTACAAGAAGAGGGAGACGATGCGTATTCCGGCGAAGGTGAACACGAATTCCAGTGTTAGCGAACACCTAAAAGCGGCCAGCCAGGAACACCTCAAAACCGGCCACATCGGGTAGGGGTTTTCGAGGATCCTTCCTCCGAAAGCGGAGGAGGAACTCTTTGGGAAACTACCTGAAAGTGGATAAGAAGCAACAAGTTATCACGTTATTGCAGCTGGGCTGGTCCTACCGTCGGATCCAGTCAGAAACCGGCGTTCGCCGAGAGACGGTATCTCGGTACGACCATTTGCGGCG
>CAZKNR010000149.1:0-1766 GCA_964553925.1 uncultured Acidobacteriota bacterium | reverse complement strand
CTCCTCGCGGCCGCCGGTCTGCCGTTGTTCGCCGCCGGCGCTCTCTTCCACTACCTCCCCTACAAGATCCCCGCTCTCGTCGCCCACTGGCTCGCGACCGAGCCGGTAGAGCGAGCCACGGTCAAGCTTCTGAGCGGGCTCGTCACCTTCCCTCTCTTCTACGCGCTCGCAGTCCTCTTCAGCGGCTGGCCGCTCCTTCTCGCTCTCATGCCGCCGCTCGGGCTCTTCTCCCTGTTCTACGCCGAGGCGGTTTCCGAGCTCTTCCGCGAGATCCGGATCTTCTTCTGGCACCTCAGACCGGACGATCGGCGGGAGCGGCTGAAGGTCTGGCGTGAGGAGCTCGCCTCCGAGCTCGAGACCCGGCGTCTTCAGTACGAGGCGCTGGAAAACCGCCTTCCCGAATGAGACCATAGAAGCACACGAACAATCTGCGACCCGCGCCTCTTGGGGCCGGTCCCATATGTCCGAAACTCCTCCGCAGAAAATCGGGAAGTACGAGATCCGCGGCCTTGTCGGAAAGGGCGCGATGGGTGTCGTCTACAACGCCGTCGATCCCGCCCTCGGCCGCGCGGTAGCCATCAAAACGCTCTCGCTCTCCGCAGGCTCACCTCATGAAGCCGAGCTCAAGCTCCGGTTCCTGCGTGAGGCCCGCTCCGCGGGAATGCTCCAGCATCCCAACATCATCACCGTCCACGAGCTCTTCGAGGACGGCGGAACCGCGTACCTGGTGATGGAGCTCCTCGAGGGCGCCGCTCTCTCCTCGCTCCTCAAGCGGAAGAAGGAGATGACCCTGGGCGAGAGGCTCTCGATTCTCGACCAGATCGCCGCCGGGCTCTCCGAGGCCCACGCGCATCGCATCATTCATCGCGACCTCAAGCCCTCGAACGTCTTCGTTCTCAGGAGCGGAGTCGTGAAGGTCCTCGACTTCGGCGTCGCCAAAATGGGCGAGGGCGAGCTCACCAAGGCGGGAACGGTCTTCGGCACCGTGGAGTACATGGCGCCGGAGCAGGTGAAGGGAGCGAGTGTTACCGCCCGAGCGGACATCTTCTCCCTGGGAGTCGTCGCCTACGAAGTGCTCTCCGGGCGAAACCCGTTTCGCGCGGAGACGCTTGCCGCTTCCGTGTTCAAGATTCTCTCGGACAACCCGGAGCGGCTCGTCTCCGACTCCGCGGGCATTCCCGCGGAGATCGACGCCGTCGTTTTCAAGGCCCTCGCCAAGGCCGAGACAGAGCGCTTCGAATCTTTGCCGGAGCTCCGGACCGCGCTTCACAAAGCGGCCGAAAACGCCGGGATCGTCCTCACGCCTCCCGCGCTCTCGGAAAAGGACGTCGTCATCAGCAGGGAATCGGCTGATGCCGCCGGGGTGTCGCTCGAGCCGAGGATCTCTCAGTGGTCCCACGTCGCCGCCCAGGCCGACCTCCTCGAGGAGATTTACCAGCGCGGAGTCGCCGCGTTCAACGCCGGGAGCTTCGCGGAATGCGTCGAGAAGATGAGCCAGGTGCTCGACGAAGTCCCGGTCCACACCATGTCCCTCCACTACCTCGCGATGAGCGAGGAGAAACTCCGGCGCGAGCGCCTCCGCGAGAACGATCGCAAGGAAGCAACCGCGGTCCTCACGGCGATGCGCGACGCCCATCGGAAGGGAGAGGCGGCGGAGGTCATCGAAAAGGCCAATCGCCTTCTGGCAATCGACAAGGAATCACTCGAGGCCAGGTGGTACCGGCGGAACGCCGAAGCGCGTCTTCGCGCGGTCTCCGTCGGAGTCG
>CAZKNR010000148.1:0-2300 GCA_964553925.1 uncultured Acidobacteriota bacterium | reverse complement strand
GCCGCGGTCGAGGCCGAGGTGGTTCGCTGGCTCCGGTCTCTTCTCGGTTTCCCCGAAGAGGGCGGGGGAGTCCTCACGAGCGGAGGCTCGCTCGCGAACCTCATGGGCCTCGCGCTCGCGCGGGAGAAGGCGGGGAGGGGGGCGAACCTGGTCTTCTACGTCTCCGAGGAGACTCACAGCTCGATCGAGCGCGGGCTTCGTTTCCTCGGCGTCCCCGCGGAGGCTCTCAGACGTCTTCCGGCGGACGACGCTTTCCATCTGAATCCTTCGGTGCTGCGAGATGCGATCGCCCGGGATCGAGCGCAGGGGCTCTCTCCCGCGGCGGTGGTGGCGACGGTGGGCACGATCGGAAGCGGCGCCGTCGACCCGCTCGAGGAGCTGGCCGAAGTGTGCCGCGAGACGGGACTCTGGCTCCACGTGGACGGCGCCTACGGCGCCCTCGCCGCTGCGGCGCCGAGCGGCGCCTTCCTTCGCGCGGGGCTCGCGTCGGCCGACTCCGTGTCCCTCGATCCGCACAAATGGCTCTTCGTTCCCATCGACACCAGCTGCCTTCTGGTGAGAGACCCGGCCTCGATGCGGCGCTTCTTCACCGTTACCCCTGAGTACTTGAAGGTGAGCGCCGTCGAGCAGGAAGTGCCCCAGCCGATGGAGTCGACCATCGAGCTGTCCCGGCGATTCCGCGCTCTCCGCCTCTGGATGGTTCTCAAGGCGTACGGAGCGGAAGCGATCCGCGGACGCATCGAGGAGCACCTCACGCTCGCCCGGAAGCTCGCCTCTCTGATCGAGTCCGACGCGGAGTTCGAGCTCGCCGCTCCGGTCGAGACCAGCACCGTGGCCTTCCGCTACGTTCCCGCGAAGGGGCTCGCTCCCGAAGAGCTCGATCGATTGAACGAAGCGATGCTCGATCGCCTCAATCGTGAGCCGGGGCTCTTTCTGTCGCGCAACCGGCTTCGGGGGCGCTTCACCCTGCGGGCGTGTATCACCAGCCTTCGCACGACGGAAGAAGACGTCCGCCGTCTGTGGTCGGCCTGCAGGAAGGCGTCGGCGGAGCTTCGCCCGGTCAGCCCTCCGCGATGTTAGCGGCCCGAGTCGAGGTGCCAGCCGACGTTCAGAAGCTTCCCCTTGCGGTTCACGAAGACTTCCGTCCCGCGGCCGGAGTACGCTTCGCGCTTCCCTCCGTTCTCGATCTCGTAAGAGTACATGGTGTAGAGGATAACGGTGTCACCGTAGGCGCGGATCTCGGTCCGCGGAAACTCGAGGCGGATGAGTTTCGCGCCGCTCGCGGCGAAATCCGCGGAGCCCGCGAGGACCGAGGCGCGGTCATGCCAGACCTCTTCGCCCGCGTTGATGGCTACGGTGTCCTCGGGAACCAGCTCTTCGAGCTCGGTGCGATCGTTGGCAAAAAAGGCGCGCCACACCGCCTCTCGGCGCGCGAGGATCTCCTGGCGCTCGGCCGCGCTCACCGGCTGAGGCTCCTGACTGCGGGCTTCGAGGATGTCCGGGTGGGTGTTCAGGTGGGATGCCACCTGCGTCCATTGCCCGTTCAGCTTCGCGTAGAGGTCGATCGAGCGATACTTCGTTTTGTAGATCTCGGGCGGGGTCTCGCCGTTCGTGAGGTCCACGTCGGCGATGTAGCTCACGAGGCCGACGTCGCCGTAGAACACCAGGTCGAAATCGTCGAAGCGGTAGCCGGCAATGCCTCCTGGAAAACGCAGAAACGCGTCCGCGCCCTCCATGTACGTGCCGAGCCCGCGAATGATGCTGCGGGAAGCGCCGAGAAAGCCGCGCCACTCCGCCGAATGCGTGCCTTCGATGGTCGCCCGGTCCTTCTCGATGTACGCGCGGAAGATGGAATCGACGTGAGCCCGGATGGCGTCGCGGTCCTTGGGGCGTTGGTCGCCCTCGACCACCGTGAGCGCTTGCTCCTCGGCGGCGCCGGACGCCGCGAGAGCAAGAGGGGTAAAAGCCAGTATCAGACTTGTTAGCATGAACTTCTGCTCCTTTCTCGCAGGCAGTCTCCGTCGGAGCGAGAAGGAGCGCTTGCACTATCTTGCTATTTTCTCCGGCGCTGGCGAACGGTGGAGGGCGTGAACCCATATCGCTTGCGGAACGCACGGACGAAGTAGCTGAGGTTTCGGAACCCGCAGTCGAAGCAGACGTCGGTCACCGGGCGGTCCTCCCGCAAGAGCCCGTAGGCGCGATCGAGGCGGGTGAAGAGCAGGTACCGGCCCGGCGGCACGCCCACGAGAGAGCGGAAGAGTCTCGCGAAATGGAACGGGCTCATGCCGACCGCCCGGGAC
>CAZKNR010000147.1:0-4290 GCA_964553925.1 uncultured Acidobacteriota bacterium | reverse complement strand
GTGCCGTTCGAACGGGCTTCTGATAGAGGAGGTTGAACTCCAGATAGGGGCCGACGCTGCACCGCGTACAGGGGGTCTCGCGCCCGACCGCGGAACGCCAGTCGTCTCCGAGCATATCCACCGGGGGCGCCTTGCCTTTGGTATAGGCGCAGGGATAGGCGTGTCCGTGCGGGTCCACGTAGAAGAACCCTCGAGTCGCGGCGCAGCGAACGCCGGGGTCCAGGACCGCCGAGACGGCGAAGTCGTCCCAGTGGGAGAGCTCCTCGAGGTAAGGCACCGAGCTCGCCACCTTTCGCCCCGCGCGCTTGACCCGGAGGAGCTCGTCCCAGAACCGGCGCAAGCGCTCGTTCGTGAGATCGCGGGCGATCTCCCCGCGGACGATCTCGGTCTCGGTGCACTGGGGCTGAAAGTGGATCTTGAAGCCGCCTTCCTCGGCGAGGTCCAGCAGGGACTCCGCCTGGTCGATGCTGTGCTCGGTGACGACGCAGATGGCGATGACCCGGCGGCCCGAGGCCACGAGCTCGTGGATGGCCGAGAGGAGACCGTCGTAGGAACCGCGGCCGCGGGCGGCCTCGTGATGCTCGCGATCTCCGTCGAGGCTGGTGAAGAACAGGTCCACGGCGCGCAGCCGCTCGCGGCACTGGGCATAGAGAACGAGATTCGTGTTCATGGTGACGAAGAAGCCGCGCTCCTTCGCCAGGGTGACGATGTCTCCGATGTCCCGTCGCACCATCGGCTCGCCCCCGGCGAGACCGAGACGCTTCACGCCGAGGCTCGCGAGACGGTCGAAAAGCGTCTCGACGCGGGCGAGCGGCAAATCCGAGGGGTCGAGAAACGGCGTATTGCAGTAGCTGCACCGCAGGTTGCAGCGATTGGTGACGGCGAACGTGGCCGAGACGGGACGGGGCGGGCCGTCTACGTACCAGGACAGGAGGCTCTGGCCGAAGGCGAGAGCCATCGAAACCCGGCCGTCAACCATGGGAGGCATTGACTGCGCCGAGCACCAGCAGCCAGACGATGCCGTAGTAGGCCTTCGAGGCGAGCCAGGCGGTCTGGTTGGATGCGAGGGTGAGCCGCAGGAGCAGGGGAGCGAAGGCCGAGAGCGCGCCGAGAGGGCCGAGGGTTGACCAGAGAACCGCCGCCATCGCGGCGCAGCACACTCCGAGCTGAGCGAAAGGCAGCCAGCGCGACACCACCGCGCTCGTATGGATGTGGTTCTTGTCGTCAGCATCGCGGTCGCGCAGAATTTGAAAAACGTGGCAGATGCTGGTCATCACCCCCACGAGCAGCACGACCTGGAGCGGGAGCGCCACACCCGGCACCATCGCGTAGAGTCCGCCCCACAGTCCGACCCAGAGGACGTCGAGGCCCGCCTTGCCCTTGAGCACGGCGGAGTAGGCGAGGTTGACGAGGAACAGGGCCGCGACCGCGCCGGCGCTCCCGACTCCGAGCAGGGCAAACGCTAAAAGGACGACGCCGACTTTCTCGAGCTTCAGGATCCCGAGCAGCCGCCCGCGATTGGCCACAGAGAACGTTGCCAGCGCCTGATCCTTCCCCGGGTCGTTGAGATCGCGTTCGCAATCGTAGACGTCGTTCAACCCGTAGAGAAGCGCCAGCACCGCCGTCGAGACGAAGACCTGCGTCAGCAACGCCGCGGCCCCGGGGCGGGCGAAGAGCACGATCGACATATTGACCGCGAGGAGCAGCCCCTCTCCCCGTTCGAGCCGGTTCAGAAGCGGCTTCACGTTCACCCACAAGAGCGAGCTGGCGCCGAGCCCTAGTGAACGCGCTGGCGTGGACTGCTGGAGTAGCTTCGACGTTGACACGTATCACAGCTCCTTGGGCCGGACCGCAAAAGTTTCCTGCTCGGCCTGCTTGGAGACCTCGACCCGTGGGGGGGGACTGCCTCGCTTCCGCCGCTAATTTCTATCTCAACTGGAGCGTCTCGGGCAAGCCGCTCCCGGAGCGCCTGCCTCCGCTTTCGACGCTCTCTCGAAACAGATCCTTGAACAGCAGGCACTGCTCTTCGCGAAGGTAATCCGATACGTCGTCGCCGAAGAGCCTCTGCCGTCTTTCGAGTATCGCGCAGTCCTCGCCGTGCACCGTTCGGTTCAGTCGCCGCAGCAGTCGCTCCACCAGGCCGCGCGCGGGATAGAGCAGCCGGGGCAGGTCGAGCGTCGTCTCGACCACAACCTCCGAGCGCACCTCTGCGGTGCCGGAGCCGAACTCCTCGACGGTGGACAGAACGTACATCGGACCCAAGGGGGACTCGACGGCGTGGAAGATCTGGTTCGGCGGTCGGAACTCGTAGTAGTGGACGTTTTTGATCTTGAACGGGCCGACTTTCGAGGTGATCTCGAAACAGGCGGCGCGATCGGCCTCGCTCATCACCCGGCAGGCCATGAGCCCCGAATGGGCCGGCATGTGCTCGAGGTCGAGGTAGTTCGCGATGACGTTCGCCCTCGAGCATTTGACGTGCTTTACGATCGTGAACTTGTGCTTCATTATCCGTAGACTCGAAGGACTCCGTTTTCGAGCTCGTGCCGGAGCGGCTTGAGCGCGATCGACATCGGGCGACCGGTCCCCTTCGAAAGCCCCCCGAGGCGCCAGACGCCGCCGGGAACGGTCAGGCAGCGCCCCGTCACCGGGTCGAAAGTATAGGAGTGCCAGGGGCAAACGACGGCTCGCGCCGAGAGGCGTCCCTCGACGAGAGGCCCGCCGAGATGCGGGCAGACGCCGTCGTAGACCCGGAGGCCCTCGGCGGTGTCGACGATCAGGATTTCACGCCCAGAGGTTCGCTCCCCGTGGCAGCGCCCGCGCACCGTCTCGAGCGGCACCTCGCAGATCGGAGTCTCGCTCATTCGGATACAATCTACCTGCTGCCTCCGCCATGAGTAAAGCGCCTCGCCTTCGGCCGCCGCCCTAGCGTGCTCCTCCCCCTTTTCTCCGAACGCCTGCGGCGCCTCCTTGGCGGCCGCGCCGCTCTCTTCCTCGTTCTCATGAGCTGGCCGGTCCTCCTGGTGAGCCCGAGCGGCACCTCGATGACGGACTCGATGCTCCTCGCCGCGATCCGCCTCGCAAACGAACGGACGCTGACCCTCAGTGACGGCTCCGACCCCGAGCGCGTCTTGCTGACGCGCGCCTTCGATATCAGCTTTCACGACGGCCGCGTCTACTCCGGCGTCGGGCCGGGCGCGAGCGTCGTCGCCGCCCCCCTCTACCTCGCCGCCAAACCTCTCTTCTCGTTCTTCGGCGACGAGGTCGTCAAGAACCGCAGGATTCTCGGGTACTACCGGCCCAACAGCCGCGGCCTCGGGGAGGCGCCCGCGACGCACTTCAAGGACCTGTATCTCCTCCAGATCGTTCTCGTTCTGGTTCTGATCGCGCCGCTCTTCGCCCTGCTGCTCGTTCGGATCGACCAGAGACTCGTCGCGAGAGGTTCCGCTCGTTCGCTCTCGGCGGCCGTCGTTCTCGCGTTGGGCATCGGGAGCATGGCCCTCTACTACTGCTCGATGTACTCCGGCCAGGCGCTCGCTTACCTCCTCGTTTGGCACGCTCTCCTGTCGCTTTCGGACGGCGCTTCGACCGCCCGCCGCGCGAGCCTCTTTGCGGGCGCGGCGTTCGGAACCGCCATCGCCGTCGACTACCCGAGCGCTCTCGCCGTTGCTCTCGCGCTGGTCGCAACGCTTCCACGGCTCCTCCCGGCGCGAAGGTTCGCGGTGCTCGTTCCTCTCGCGTTCTCCGCCGGAATGCTCCTGCTCTACCACTCTCTGGCTTTCGGGTCGCCGCTGAAGACGCCGTACCAGAACCGGTTCTGGCTCGAGACCGAGGCCGCCGCCGAGCGAGGGCTCGTCGCTTTCGAAGAGGGGCGGCGGCCGGAGGCGAACTTGCCGAGCCCCGAGGTGATGCTCCAGCTCTCCTTCGGCCTTTACAAAGGCCTTTTTCTCTACAGCCCTGTCCTGCTCCTCGGCCTTCTCGGACACTTCCGGGCGCTCGGCGAGGCCAGTCGAAGCCGCGCGCCCCACCTCCTGAGTCTTGCCGTCTTCTTCGCGTACCTCGTTTTCAACAGCACCCTCGGGACTCACGTCCCTCGCTACGGCCACCACTTCTGGGGAGGTCTGAGCATGCTCTGGGGGCCGAGGCATCTCGTCGCCGTCCTGCCGTTTCTCGCAGGGGGGCTCACCGGGCTCGACTGGGGGAAGGCCTGGGCGCGGTGGGCGAGCCTTCTTTCGCTCCTCCTTTCCTGCGGTATCAACGTGACGGGAGCGATGTTCAGCGACGTCATCATGT
>CAZKNR010000146.1:0-61401 GCA_964553925.1 uncultured Acidobacteriota bacterium | reverse complement strand
CGGCCAGGCCATCGAGTCGCGTGATTGGACCTCGGCGCTGGGCCGCGGCATCGACAACATCAGCTCGTTCGGTATCGACGGCGACGGCGAGGCTTACATCCTCGACTACAGCGATGGCGAGCTCTACAAAATCGTCCCGGTAAGCTAGTGCCAGCGGGCCTCCGTCGCGTCATCCTTCCAGCCCTTTGCGCGGTGCTTGCCGGCGCCGCCGCGGAGGCGGCCGACCCGCCGATCGACCGGCTTCAGCTTCCGCCGGGCTTCCGCGTCTCCGTCTACGCCCACCCGGTGCCGGGCGCGCGCTCCCTGACCTGGGGGGACAAGGGCACGCTCTTCGTCGGCACCCAGCAACAAGGACGCGTCTACGCGGTGACCGACGCGGACGGGGACGGACGGGCCGAGGCCATCCTTCAGATCGCGAAGGACCTTGAGACGCCCAACGGCGTCGCCTTCCGCGACGGCGCCCTTTACGTGGCCGAGATCAGCCGCGTGCTGCGCTTCGATGGGATCGAGAGCAAGCTCGACCAGCCGCCGCTCCCGGTCGTCTTGAGCGACGCCTTTCCCAAGGACACGCACCACGGTTGGAAGTTCATCGCGTTCGGGCCCGACGGCCGGCTCTACGTGCCGGTCGGCGCGCCGTGCAATATCTGCGACCGCGGGACCCCGATCTATGCCTCGATCACGCGGATGCCCGCCGCCGGCGGCGTCCCGGAGGTCTTCGCCAAGGGCGTGCGCAACAGCGTCGGCTTCGATTGGCACCCCGAGACCAAGGTGCTGTGGTTCACCGATAACGGCCGCGACATGTTGGGCGACGACCGGCCGCCCGACGAACTGAACCGCGCGCCGGAAGCGGGGCTGCATTTCGGCTACCCGTACTGCCACGGCGGCAGCATCGCCGACCCCGAGTACGGCAAGGCTCGCCGCTGCGAAGAGTTCGTGCCCCCGGCGCGGGCGCTCGACCCTCACGTGGCCGCGCTGGGGATGCGCTTCTACACGGGGTCTTCGTTTCCGGCCGAGTACCGGAACCAGATCCTGATCGCCGAGCACGGCTCCTGGAACCGCAGCCGCAAGATCGGCTACCGTGTGATGCTGGTCCGCCTGCAAGGCGACCGCGCCGTGTCCTACGAGCCCTTCGCCCAGGGCTGGCTCAAGGGCGACAACGCCTGGGGCCGCCCCGTCGACGTGCTGGTCCACCCGGACGGCTCGCTGCTGGTGTCGGACGACGAGGCCGGAGCCATCTACCGGATCCAGTACCAGCAGCCCGCGGGCGGCTGACCGCCGCCTTGATGCACAAGACCAGACCAGGAACGAGCAGGAAGGGCTCGCAGCGGAAGGAGTTCTCGGCCGCCAAGCTCGACGAGCTCATCGAGGAGGCGACGGTCGACGCCCATGGCGAGTCCGAGCAGACGACAGGCTTCTAAACGATGTTCGAGGAGCACCTCGCCGTGCCCTTCAAGCCCGCGGTGCTCGGCGTCGAGGTCACCGTCGAGCGGATCGACATGACCGACGACGAGCAAATCGTTGCGGTCTGCGCACGGGACAAGTCGCGCCAGCGGATACCGATCGCCGACCTGCCCCTTCCGGAGCCACCGCCCAAGGGCTCGGAGTGGATCGATGCCTACCGCCGATGGCGCCGCTACGGGAGATGACGAACGATGAGGGAGTATCAGTGCTACGAGTTCCAGGCCATCGACCGGTCGCTCACCGAGCGGGAAATGGCCACGCTGCGCGGCTTCTCGTCGCGCGCCACGATCACACCCACGCGCTTCGTGAACAACCACTCCTACGTGCTACTGAACGCGGGGCGTCGACTCGGGCTCGAGCCTGTCACCGAACCCGAGGAACAGCGCCAGCCCATCATCGATGGCGCCGATCTCGCCTGGAGCAAGCTGGCCGAAGACGCGTCGCACCCGCCGCTTGTCGACGGAGCGCAGGTGGTCGATGAGGGCGTAGGACATCCTGGTCAATCCGCTGTGCCCTGAGCCAAGCGGAGGGTACAGGGCACCATCACCGGGAGTTCCCGTCACCGGAACGACGCAGAGCAGGGGGAACCGCTGGTCGGCAACCACCTCGGGATCGCTGACCACGACGCAGGGCCGCACACCACGCTGCTCGTGCCCGACCGTGGGATCTAGATCGAGAAGAATGACGGTTCCGCGATCGAGCCTCACTTGCTGGCCACCACCCAGCCCTCGCCAGGAACCCAGCGAACGGGAGTCCCAGCCTTCATGTCCACGAGGTCGGCAGCGTCCTCTTCGGGCAGGCCGCTCGCCCACTCACCGAACCCTGCCTCGGCGAGCTGCTCGCTCTCGGGGTGAGGGCTGCGAAGCGAGCGCTGGAGATCCTCGCGACGGCGTCGCTTCAGCTCGTGGCGAACCGCATCGAGGACGAACTTGCTCCGGTTCTTCTCGAGCTGGTCGATGTCGCGAACGACCTCGGCCGGCAGCGTCACAGTCACGCGTTCGTTGGTAGGCATGGCTTCGAACTCAGTATGATCATACTATGGTGCATACAGGTCTGCAACTGCAACATCCCTGATGACGGGCCGGTTGCGGATCGATCCCAGCTTCGATCCGTTGCGAGGAACCCAAGGTTTCGAGAAGCTCGCGAACGGAGGGTAGCCGGGCTAGACTCCCGCCATGATCGTCGAAGTTTGCGTCGATTCCGTGGAGAGCGCCGTCGCCGCCGAGAAAGGCGGGGCGGCCCGCGTCGAGCTCTGCTGCGCTCTTCTCGAGGGCGGGCTGACCCCGAGCGCGGGCGCCATCGCGCTCGCGCGGAAGAGCCTCCGGATTGGCCTGAACGTCATCATTCGCCCTCGCGGCGGAGACTTCCTCTATACCGGAGCCGAGCACGAGGTGATGCTCCGCGACATCGGCGCGGCCAAGGAGAGCGGAGCCGATGGCGTGGTCATCGGGGTGCTCACCGCTTCGGGAGACGTCGATGTGACTCGCGCGCGCGAGCTCGTCGAGCGTGCCCGGCCGATGTCGGTGACCTTCCACCGCGCCTTCGACATGACGCGCGACCCCTTCGCCGCTCTCGAGGCCCTGGCGGGGCTCGGCATCGATCGCGTCCTCACCTCGGGCCAGGAGGAATCGGCGATGGAGGGGGTCCACCTCCTGAGAGAGCTGGTCTCGCGGGCCTCTGATCGCATCGTGGTCATGGTCTGCGGAAACCTCACCGAGAAGAACATCACAAGAATTGCGAAAGAGACGAGAGCGAAAGAGCTCCACGTGACCGGCTTCCATGACGTCGAAAGCGGAATGACGTTCAAGAACCCCCGGGTCTACATGGGCGGGCTCCTCAGGCCCCCGGAGTACACCCGAGCAGTGACGGATTCGGATCGAATCTCGGCCCTGGTGCGCCGGGTGACGCCGTGATGCTCCGCGCTCTAATTTTCGCGATCCCCGTGTGGACGGACGTCGATCCCGCGGTGATGCGCGGCGGCCACGAGCCCGACGACGGCCTCGCGCTCCTGCAGGCGTTTCACTCGGACGAGCTCGCGGTCCGAGGAGTGAGCGTCGTTTTCGGGAACTCCCCTCTCGAGACCGGCTATCCCATCGCCCAGGAGATCGCGCGGCGGTTCGGGCCCGAGGATCTCCCGGTCTTCCGCGGTGCGTCGAGCGCCCGAGAGCTCGGAGAGGAGACGGACGCGTCGCGCGCGCTCGCGGAGGCGTTGAGACAGGAGGAGCTGACGGTTCTCGCCCTCGGTCCGGTCACGAACGTCGCGACGGTTCTGAAGAACCATCCCGAGCTCGCGCGACGGATACGCACGATCGTCGCCGTCGCAGGACGGCGCCCCGGGCAGAAGTTCATCCTGGGTGCTGGCGGAACGCCTCTAATGGACTTCAACTTCGAGCTCGATCCCGAGGGCTTCCGGATTCTTCTCGCCTCCGGCGTTCCCCTCGTCCTCGCGCCGTTCGAGATCTCGTCGAAGACTCCTCTCACCGAAGAGGACATCGAGCGCTTCCTGAGCGTGCCGGAGATCGCGGACTTCTACCTCGAGCCCCTGCGCGACTACGTGAAGTGGTACGAGGAGCGTTTTGTATTGCGCGCCATTTTCCCGTTCGACACGCTCGCCGTCGCCTGCCTCACCTCACCCGACTGGATTCAGTGCGACGAGCTTCCCATCGCGATCGAGATCCATCCCGATGACGTCAAGACCGAGGGTTCCAAACCGTACCTGCTGGCCGGAAGCGAAATCCGATCGCCCTACCGCGCGCGCTACTGCCACACGGCGTCTCCCGAGTTCATCCCGGATCTGATGAAGCGCATGCTCCAGAGGTAGCCCGGCGCTATGATGGGCCGACTATGCTCGGTGAGACGATTGGGCATTATCGGCTGACGGACCGGCTCGGCGCCGGCGCGATGGGCGAGGTCTATCTCGCGGAGGACACGCGTCTTCATCGCCCCGTCGCGCTGAAAATGCTTCCCGTCGGCGCCTCCGAGGACGAAGCCGCCGCCGCCCGGCTGGTGCGCGAGGCGCGAGTCGCCTCGGCCCTCACTCATCCCAATATCGCCGTCATCTACGAGATCGGAGAGGTCGAGCGCGAGGGGCGCCGCCACGGCTTCATCGCCATGGAGTACGTCCCCGGCCGAACGCTCGCGCAGATCGCCTCGGAGCGTCAACTCGAGGTTGGCGAGATCCTCGGCATCGCGCGCCAGGTCGCCGATGCCCTCGCTGAAGCCCACGAACGGGGTGTGGTGCATCGCGACATCAAGCCGGGAAACGTGATGGTGACCGATCGGGGCGTCGTCAAGGTGCTCGACTTCGGCCTCGCGAAGTACGCGCCGGCGGGAAGTGAAACCGCCACGTGGAGCGGAACCCATCGTCTCCTGGAACAGCCGGGAGCCGTCATCGGAACCCTGGCCTACATGTCGCCCGAGCAGGCTCGAGGCGGAGTCGTGGACGAGCGCAGCGACGTCTTCTCGCTCGGGGTCCTGCTCTACGAGCTCCTCGAAGGACGCGGTCCGTTCGCGGGTGGAAACGCCGTCGAGCTCCTCGATGCGATCCTGCGCGAGCCTCCCCCTCCGCTCGCCGCCCACGAGGGACCGCTCGCGAGAGAGCTCGGACGAGTCGTCCTGCGGATGCTTGAAAAAGAGCGCGAGCGTCGTCATCCCGACATGGGCGCCGTCCGCCGCGATCTCGAGTCCCTTCTTCTGGGTCGCTCGCCCGCCGCGTCTTCCTCCACCTCAGATACGCCGAGCATCGCCGTCATGAGCTTCATCAACATCACCCGCGGCCATGAAGACGACTGGCTCGGGACGGGGATTGCCGAGACGGTCACCTCGGGGCTCTCGAGCGTCCCGGAGCTGACCGTGGTGTCCCGAGCGCGCGTGGTGGAGGTCCTGCGGAAGCTCGGTGGCGACGAAGGCGAGGAACAGGCTCTCGCCCCGCGGCTCGGACGCGAGCTGGGAGTGCGCTTTGTCGTGAGCGGAGGCTATCAGCGGCTAACCGATCAGGTCAGGGTTACGGCGCGGGTGACCGACCTGACCACGGGGAGCGTGGTCCAGACGCTGAAGCTCGACGGAAGCATGGCCGGAATCTTCGATCTGCAGGACCGGATTCTCGGCGAGCTGTCCGCGGGTCTCCGGCTCCATGTCCCCGCGAGCGCCGCTCGGAATCGCGACCTCTACGAGACCCGTTCCATCGAAGCCTATGAAGCCTTCGCCAAGGGCCTCATCAATCTCCGCGCGGAGAGCCCCGAGGCCCTCGACCGCGCGATCCTGTACTTCGAGCGTTCCGTCGCCCTCGATCCCGACTACGCGAGCGCTTACGCGCAGCGGGGCCTGGCGTACGAGCTCAAAGCCGATTACCTGAGCGTGCCGGAGCTCTACGAGCGGGCCCTCGCGAGCCTGGATCGGGCTCTCGTACTCCGGCCTGGATTCGTGCAGGCCCACCGCTCCCGCGCGTCCGTTCTCCTCGCCCTGGGGCGCGAGCAAGAGGCGTTGACGGCGGTCGAACGGGCTCTCGTCCTGGATCCCGGCGCCGCCTCCGCGTATCAGACGCTCGGCCGCATCCACTTCATCGGCTTCGGCGATTTCGCGGGCGCGGCCGAGTACTACGAGAAGGCGCTCGCGTTGAACCCTCAGGCCGGGTGGGCCGCCCTGCAGCTCGCCCACTGTGTAGCACTCCTGGGAGATTCGACCCGGGCCGAGGCCGCCGCGTGGCGCGCGGTCGTCCTTCAGGAAGAGTTCCTCTCCGGTCGGGAGGGTCAGCTCATCGTGGGCGCGTACGTACGACTGGGCCAGGTATTCGCCCTTCAAGGTCGCTACCACGAGGCGCTTCACCAGTTCGGGCGGGAGCTCGAGTTCCTGCAGAGGGTGGACCACGCTCTCCGGAGCCGCATTTTCATCGAGCTCCACCAGCGCATTGGCGACGCGCGGATCCGCGCGGGAGATGCCGCTTCCGGTAGAGCCGCCCTGGACCTCGCGGTCGAAGCGTTCGAGCGCCGGCTCCACACCGGCGCCGACGATCCCTTTACCCGCTACTACGCCGCCTGCGCGTACGCCCTCCGCGGGGATGCAGAAGCAGCTCTGGAATCGCTCGAGAAAGCAGCCGCCCCGCGCAGGCGTCTCACCGTCGCGCGAGCCCGGGTCGAGCCCGCACTCGAGAGCCTGCGCCCCCTCGAACGATTCCAGGCGCTCCTGGCCGCTGCTTCTTGACAGAACTCAGTAGAGGCAGGCATCGAGGAGCGAGAGTGCTTCCTCCAGGACCGGCTCCGGTGCCTTCCCGATGCGCTTCGCTTTCCGGGCGCGAAAGTCGATCGATTTGACCTGCTCGATCATCACGAACCCGGTTACTTCCTGGCCTTCGGGAATCGAAACGTGGAACGGGTAATCGCGCCTCGTGTTCGTGATGGGACAGGCGATACAAAGGCCCGTGTGCCGGTTGAAGAGATCGGGGATCTCCCGGTGAGGAATTCGCCGCCTGACTGACGCGAGCATCATGACCTCGAGGTGGACCAGCGCATGCCCAAGAAGCTCGTCGGGTACCTGATCCGTTTTGCTGGCGGGCAGCCTACGCGATAGAAAACTGATCGATAACCCATAGCCACGTTCCGTCGCTTTGTCGGCGAGCAATCTCGGCCGTCACAAGTACCATCCGGACCGCGCGTTGAGGTGAGCGCCAAATCTCCGCTAACAATCGCCGCCCGCTGGTCTCCGGGGTCGAACTTTCGCCCTGTCGCAACCGGTCCGGCATAGAACTTGCGAATTGCTTCCCTACCTACCGCTAGCTGTCCTCCACCGTAGTCAAGAACAGCATGAGGCTCATAAAGGGCGCCCATCCCATCGACGTAAGCTCGCCGCCATCATCGAGGCCGCCGCCACGCGCTTGCGGCCCGTCCTGATGACGACCGCGGCTACCGTGGTCGGCCACTTCCCCCTGGTCATCGCGAGCGGCCCGAGAGCCGGAGCCCTCAACAGCATAGGAATCATGCTCGTCAGCGGTATGATCATCGGCACGCTGTTCACGCTTTTCGTCGTGCCGTCGATTTACGTGCTGGTCGCGCGCACCCGGACCGCGGCCATCCCGGCGGAAGCCGGCCGGCCGTCCCCCGCGGTTCGGGAGCCGGAGGAAGCCCTGGCTTGAGGATTTTCTCAAAAGAGACACGTGGGCTGTCGATTTCGCGGCCACTCGTTCGACGAAGTAAAGTAGAGAGGAATCGGAGAGTTTTGACCATGCTCCTGAAGGACATTCGCTACGCCGTCCGGACGTTTGCACAGCGCCCCGGATTCACCACGGTCGTCGTACTGACCCTGGCCCTTGCGATTGGAAGCAACGTGGCTATCTTCAGCGTCGCGAGTGCCGTGCTCCTGCAGCCGCTCCCGTACGGGGACCCGGAGCGCCTGGTGCTGATTTGGAACCGCATGGCGAACGCCAACCGGCCCAACGTCCCGGTGTCGGGCCCCGATTTCGTGGACTACAAGGACCAGACGACCCTGTTCGAGGGCTTCGCCGGCGCCATCGCCGTCGAGGCGACCATCACCGGTGAGGAGCGGCCCGAGCAGGTGATGATGGGATGGACCACGATCGACCTCTTCAAGGTCCTCGGAGTCCGGCCCTTCATCGGGCGTGATTTCGAGCCCGCGGACGGGACGCCCCTCGACCCGAAGACGTTCCTCGATCCAAACGCGAAGATCCCGCCGGGCACCCTCATCTTGACCTATGGAATGTGGCAGCGGCAGTTCGGCGCGGACCCGCATATTCTCGGAAAGACCATCCAGCTCGACGGCAATGCGAGCGTCATCGTCGGCGTACTGCCGGAGGACTTCCGAATCTACTTGCCCGCGTACGCCGGCATGCCCACGAACATCGACGCCTGGGGGGCGTTCCCCGTCGACTTCTCGACGGCTCCGCGGGACGGCGAATTTCTTACCGTGGTTGCGCGAGTCAAGCCCGAGGTCACGCTCGAGCAAGCGCAAGCGGAGATGGACGCGGTGGCCGCGCGGTTCCGGGAACAGTTCGAGCATCACAAGAGCGTGGGAATGGAGATCGTGGTCAATTCGATGCACCGCGACGTGGTCGATCACGTCCGGCCCCTGCTCCTCACGCTCCTCGCCGCGTCTGGATTCGTGCTGCTAATCGCCTGCGCCAACGTGGCGAACCTTCTGCTGGTACGAGCCGCGGAGCGGGAGCGCGAGATCGCCGTGCGAGCCGCCCTCGGCGGAGGACGAGGACGCATCGTCATGCAGATGCTCACCGAGAGTCTGGTGCTCGCGGCCGCCGGGGGTGTCGCCGGCCTGGCCGTGGGGTGGGCCGGGATCCGGGTGGTCCTGGCGATGCAACCGGACGGCCTCCCGCGCTTGGAGACTGTGGGAATCGACGGAACCGTCCTGCTGTTCACCGCGGGCGCATCGCTTCTCGCTGCCTGCGTGTTCGGCGCGACTCCCGCCCTGAAAGCGGGGAGTCCCAATCTGGCGAACTCCCTCAAGGATCGAGGGAGCGACGGCGGCGGCGTACGCGGCAACAAGGTTCGTACGGTGCTGGTGGTAATAGAGGTGGCTCTGTCGCTGGTGTTGTTGATCGGCGCGAGTCTGATGCTGCGTAGCTTCACGAAGCTTCAGCAGGTGGATCCCGGGTTCGATACCGACAACGTCCTCACGGCCTCGGTCCCGATCCCCTTCTTCAAGTATCGCGACGCCGACGCGCGAGTCGCCTTCTTCGACCGATTGCGGGAGCGTCTCGAGGCGCTCCCTGGAGTCGAATCGGTCGGCGGCGGGGCGCCGCTCCCTCTGGGCGGTGGGGACCAGTACTGGGTTCAACCTTACGGCCGGGACAATGCCACCGAGGAGGAGTGGAACCGGAACCGAGCCGACTATCGAGGTGTCTTGCCCGGCTACACCGAAGCCATGGGAATCCAGCTGATCGCGGGCCGAGCGCTCGCCGAGGCCGACAACCAGGCGGGCGGTCTGAGCGTCGTCGTGGTCGACGAAAAGCTCGCCGAACAAACCTGGCCGAACGAGGATCCCGTAGGCAAGGGAATGCAGATCGTGCGGTTCGACTTCGAGAGCATGCAGTTGAAGCGGGTGCCGGTCCAGGTGGTGGGGGTCGTACGGCACATTCGGTCCGAGTCGCTCACCGCCGATGGCCGAGGGGCGATCTACTATCCCTACCGGTTCTTTCCTTGGTGGCCGATGAAGCTCACCGTGCGGGGCGCGTCCGACCCTCTAGGCCTCGTCGGCGCCATCCGCGGGGAGGTCTCGGCACTGGACAAAGACGTCCCGGTGGCGGACGTGCGCCTGATGGAGGACTACGTCCATGACGCGAGGTCTCAAACCCGCTTCACCCTCACCCTGATTAGCGTCTTCGCGGCGCTGGCGCTGATCCTGGCGTCGATCGGTCTCTACGGCGTCATGTCCTACTCGCTGCGCCAGCGGGTTCAGGAGATTGGGGTGCGGATGGCGTTCGGCGCCGGAGCCAGGAGCATCGTGCGGTTGATGGTGAGTCACGGGATGGTCCTCGCCCTCTGTGGTGTGGGATTGGGACTGCTCGCGGCGCTCCTCCTCACGCGGACGGCGTCGAGTCTTCTCTTTGGCGTCACTCCCTTCGACCCCGTGACCTTCGCCGGCATCCCGCTGCTCCTCGTAGGCGTCACGACGCTCGCGAGCTACATCCCGGCCCGGCGGGCCACGCAAATCGATCCGGTAGCGGCCCTTCGGGGACGGTCGCGCTGAACTCAACAACGCCATCGACTTTAGCGCTGGGAAGACAAGAGGAACGCAAGGGCGCAAAGGAAGCAAGGGCACAAAGAAGATAGTCGGGCTCTACGACGTGCTGGCTCTGGCGGAGCAGTCGCCCGTGGTAGAGCTGAATCGCGCGGTGGCGGTCGCGATGCGCGACGGACCCGAAGTAGGTCTGGTACTGGTCGACGCCATTCTGGGGCGCGGCGATCTGGTGGACTACCGCCTCGCGCACGCGGCGCGGGCGGACCTGTGCCGTCGCCTGGGGAGAACGTCGCAAGCCAGGGTCTCCTACGAGCGGGCGCTTGCCCTCACCCGGCAGGAGCCGGAGCGGAGGTTTTTCGAGCGACAGCTGGCCGAGCTGAAAGACTGATCGGCGGATGTCGATCCGGTCCTCCTACGATCGACTATAGGGTATGGAACAGCGGTGCCAGATTGGAGGAGCAATGAAGTATCTGTGCCTGGTCTACGGTGACGAGAAAGCCATGGTATTGATCCACCGACGACGCGCCTACCTGTCCGGCGCGGCGCACGCGCTGAGCGAAATGCTCACTGCCTGGCCGTCGTCCAGGTCAGCCGGGAGAGGACCTGCTCGCCGAGCGCCTTGATCGTTGGCGTCCGCTCGGCGATGTTACCCGACATAGTGCCGGAGACATCACCGCGCGCCAAAACCTTTGGCCACCGAACGCCGTCTAACCCATCGATGCACACCTGGATTCAGGATCTCCTTCATGCGGCGCGGGTCTTCCGGCGCACGCCGCTTCCGACCGGAGCCGCGGTGGTCACGCTCGCGCTAGGCATCGGAGCCACGAGCGCGATCTTCAGTGTCCTTCGGGCGGTCCTCCTCGAGCCCCTCCCCTATTCCGACGTCCACCACCGCGTCACCATCTGGAGCCGATGGAAGGACTTCGACAAGACCTGGCTCTCCGACGCCGAGGTGCTGGATTACCGGAGGCTTACCTCGACTCTGAAGGACGTGGCGGCATGGTCTCCCGGCCAGGGGAACCTCATTGGAGACGGGGCGCCTCTGCGGGTGGGACTCGCCCGCGCGACGGCGAACGTCTTCTCGGTTCTGGGCGCGGAACCGCTCTTCGGAAGGACGTTCACCCAAGCGGAGGACCGACCGGGCGGTCCGAAGGTAGCGATACTCGGACACGCGCTCTGGCGACAGCGCTACGGAGGCGACCCGGGAATTCTGGATCGCACCATCCTTCTCGACGGGACTTCCCACACTATCGTGGGCATCATGCCGGAAGGGTTTCAGCTTCCGACCGATTACAACGTGAGCGCCACCGAGCCGACCCAGCTCTACATCCCGCTCGCCATCGACGAGAACGATCTCTCTCGCGGCTCGCACGGTCTGTACGCCTCGGGAGAGCTCGAGCCCGGCGCCACCGCCGAGGAAGCCACGGCCGAGCTTCGAAGCCTCACGGCGAACTTCACCTCCGAAGGCCTCTACCACCCGGCGATGCAGTTCACGGCCTTCGCCGTCCCGGTGGAAGAAGAAATCCTGGGCTCCGTGCGGCCCGCGATCCTTTTGCTCATGGGCGCGGTCTCGTTCCTGCTCCTCATCGCCTGCGCGAACGTCGCCAATCTGCTCCTCGCGGCCGGCGAGGGCCGGCAGCGGGAGATGGCGGTTCGGACCGCGATCGGCGCCGGCGCCTCACGACTGGTGCGCCAGCTCCTGACCGAGAGCCTGCTTCTCGCGCTCGCGGCATCGGCACTCGGCCTCCTCCTCGCCTGGGGCGGGGTTCGGTTGGCGAGGGCCGTCGATCCCACCGTCATCCCTCGCGCCTCGGACATCGGGATCGATCTCCCGGTCATCGCCTTCACCGCCACGCTGGCCTTCCTGACCACCATCGTCTTCAGTCTCGTTCCTGCGCTCCGCGCCGCGAGGGTCGATCTCGTCTCCTCCTTGAGGGAGGGCAGCACCAGGACCGCGACGGGCCGCGAGGGTTTTCGCTCCACCCTGGTCGCGGCCGAGATGGCGCTCGCGGTCGTCCTGGTCATCGGCGCCGGCCTCATGATCCGGAGCCTGTGGTCTCTAAAGCGCGTCGAGCTGGGCTTCGATCCTGAGAACGTCTTGACGCTTCGCGTCTCTCTTCCGGGAACGAGCTACGAGAGTCCCGAGAAAATCGTGCAGTTCTACGAACAGCTCATCGCTCAGACGCGTGCCCTTCCGGGGGTCGAGTCGGCCGGCGCCATCCGGTCGCTCCCCCTCGCCTCCCCCATCGGTGACTGGGGGCTCGACGTCGAGGGCTACGTCGAGACTCCCGGAGATAACGCCAAGGGCGACTGGCAGGTGGCCACCGACGGAGCGAGCGAGGCCCTCGGGGAGCGACTCGTCTCGGGGCGGTTTCTCGCACTCTCCGACACGATCGACTCGCAGCCCGTCGCCCTCGTCAACGAGGCGTTGGTGAAACGCTACTGGGGAGGCGCCGATCCGGTGGGAAGACGCATCCGGATGGGAGCGAGAGATACCTCACCCTGGATCACGGTCGTCGGCGTGGTGGGCGATTTGAGACACAACGGGGTGACGGCCGTCATCAAGGAGAAATTCACCATCCCCCACTCGCAGTTCCATCGCTCGACCGGCTTCGCCATACAGACCATGAGCCTGGTGGTGGAGGCGAGCGAATCCCCCCTCTCTCTCGTGGGGCCTATTCGATCGATCGTACGCAGCATGGACCCAAGCCTTCCGGTATCCGCGGTGCGTCTCATGACCGACGTCGTGAACGATTCCATCGCCACGACGCGCTTTACCGGGCATTTGCTCGGCTTTTTCGCCGCGCTCGCGCTTACGCTCGCTTCCATCGGCGTCTACGCCGTCCTTTCCTATCTCGTGAGTCGGAGGGCGCAGGAGATCGGGATCCGGATCGCGATGGGCGCGGGAACGAAGGACGTGCTCCGTCTTGTGATCGGGAAAGGATTTCTAATGTGCGCTGCGGGCATCGGAATCGGCCTCGCGGCATCGGCAGTGTTGAGCCGGCTCATGGCGAGTCTCCTCCACGAAGTTCGCCCCATCGATCCCGCGACGTTTCTGAGCGTGCCCGCCGCCCTCGCGTTCGTGGCGCTCGCCGCTTGCTATATCCCCGCGCGAAGGGCGGCGCGCGTGGACCCGGTCGTGGCGCTCCGAGCGGAGTGAACTCGCGGGACGATATCTACCGAATATACCCCCACTCCCTCAGCACCCTGTCGAAATCCGTCATCTCCCGTCGAGCCGCCTCGTGCTCGGAGCGCTGGTAGCTCTGCCAGAGTCCGGGATTCGTATGGAGGCTCCAGACCGAGGGCGGCGACGCCACCGCGATCCGAGCGTACGCGGATCCGCTCGTCATCGTGAACATGTCGGTGTGGGAGTCCCTCGAAGCCCTGCATCAATACGTGTACAAGAGCCCGCTCCTCGGGCCTCTTCGCGATCGGATGCAGTGGTTCGAGCCCGCGGCGGCGCCCATCCTCGTGCTGTGGTGGGTACCAGCGGTACGGAACAAGCTGTAGGCGTTCTACGTCTAAGGCTGTAGACTGTCTACACCTATGATCAAGAAGCCCGACGATCGGCGCCTGGAGCTCCTCCAGGGCACCCTCGACATGCTCATTCTTCGGACTCTCCAGTGGGGGCCCCAGCACGGCCACGGCATTGGCCAGGCCATCCGCGCGCAGTCCGACGACCTGCTCAAGGTCGAAACCGGCTCGCTCTATCCCGCGTTGCACCGCCTCGAGAAGCGCGGATGGCTGAAATCCGAGTGGGACGTGAGCGAGGCCAACCAGCGGGCGAAGTACTACCGGCTGACCGCCACGGGAAAGACGCAACTGTCACGCGAGCGGGATCGCTGGTCTCAGCTCGTGAACGCGATCGGCCGCATCATGAACCCGGCGCCGGCGGGCAAGGAGTAGTCCATGCGGCCCGACCAGAACGACCTCGACGAGGAAATTCGCGGTCATCTGGCCCTCAGTGTGAAGGAACGGATCGAGCGCGGTGAAGATCCAAAAGCCGCCCGGCTGGCCGCGCTGAAGGAGTTCGGCAGCGTCATGCTCACTCGCGACTCGATGCGAGGCGTCTGGCGCAATCGCTGGCTCGACATGGCCGAGGCCCTCGGGCAGGACATCCGGATCGCCCTGCGCTCCCTCGGGCGCGCCAAGGGCCTGGTCGCCACCGTGGTGGTGACGCTCGGGCTCGGCATCGGCGCCAACGCCGCGATTTTCAGCGTCGTCCGCGACGTGCTCCTTCGCCCCCTCGTTAATCGCGATGAGGACCGCCTGATCTACATCCGCCAGAGCGCGCCGGGTCTCGGCGCCGAGAACACCACGTTCTCGGTGCCGGAGATCGCGGACTTCCAATCACGGGTCACGACGCTCAGCGCCTTCGGCGATTTCTCCACCATCGATTTCAGCATGATCGGCTTCGGCGAGCCGCGCATGGTGAAGGCGGGCGTAGTCGGCGGCTCGTTCTTCGAGGTAATGGGCCTTCGCCCCGTGCTCGGCCGCCTGCTGAACGCAGCCGACGACGGCCCCGACGCGGCCGGCGCGGCGGTCCTGACCTACCGCTTCTGGACCACCTCGCTCAACAGCGACCCGTCGGTTGTCGGCAGAACCCTCCGCCTCGGTTCGCGCAGCGCCACGGTGGTCGGCGTCCTCGAGCCGTCGGTGCCGTATCCGGCCGACACCGAGATCATCGCCAACGTGGTGACCAGCCCGCATCACCTCGGGGCGACGATGGTCACCGGGCGCACGCACCGCATGACGGAGCTCTTCGGCCGCCTGGCGCCCGGAGCCACGCTCGAAGCGGCGCGCGCCGAGCTGGCCGACGTGCACGCCGCCATGATGCGCGAGCACCCCGAGGCGTATCCGGCGCAAGCCGAGATGCAGCTGCGCGCGACACCTCTCCGCGATCAGATCACCGCGCCGGCGCGTACGATTCTGCTCGTGCTGCTGGCCACCGCCGGGGTCGTGTTCGTCATTGCCTGCTCGAACGTCGCCAACCTGATCCTGGCGCGCGCGGTGCGCCGCGAGGGCGAGCTCGCCGTGCGCGCCGCGCTCGGCGCCAGCAGCGGCGCGCTGCGACGGACGCTGCTCGGAGAGAGCCTGGTGCTCTGCGGCGCCGGCGCCGTGCTGGGGGTGCTGCTGGCGCGGCCGCTCGTGGCCGTGGTGGCCCGCTACGCCGCGCGGTTCTCCGTGCGCGCGCTCGACGTCACGGTGGACTCCAGCCTGCTCTGGGTCGGCGCCTGCCTTGCCGCCGCCGCGGCCGTACTGCTCGCGTACATTCCGCGCCTGCCGTCGCCGCAAGCGCCGAGGGGGCTCGGACTGGCGAGCGGCAGCACCCGGCTCACGCCGGGCACCAACCGCCGCCTGCGGGTGTTCGCGATCACCCAGATCGCCCTGTCGTTCGTGCTGCTGGCCGGCGCCCTCATGCTCGTCGCCGCGCTGATCGCCCTCCAGACGGTGAACACCGGCTACAACACGCGGCAGGTGCTGGCGCTCGACGTCCCGGCGGCGGTCGGCGACGTGAGCGTGCAGGCGATCGACTTCTATCAGGAAATGGTCCAGCGCATCGGCGAACTGCCGGGTGTCGAGGGCGTGGCGGTCGGGACCTTCGTGCCCTGGCGCGACGCCGGCAGCTTCGGTCCCGGCTTCCCGTTTGCCGTCGAGGGCGAAACAGCCGCGAAAGGCGAAGAGAACCCGCACGCGCGGTTACGGATCGTCTCGCCCGGCTTTTTCGCGGTGCTCGGAGTGCCGATGGTCGCCGGCCGCGACTTCACCGCGGAGGATCGCCGCGAAAGCGAGCTCGTGGTGATCGTGAGCCAGAGCGTCGCGCAGCGGCTGTTCCCGAACGGCAACGCGGCGAACCGGAAGCTGTGGTGGACCGACCCTTTATTCGGGAAGCCCCAGCCACGCCGCATCGTCGGCGTCGTGACGGACGTGGACGACGAGAACGTCGTGCGGGGGCCGGCTCTCACGATCTATCACCCGTTTCAGCAGATGGGTGTGGCCGGCCGACTGTTCGTGCACACGTCGGGCGATCCGTACGCGCTCGTGCCGCCGGTGAGAAAGCTCATCCGCGAATTGTCGCCGAACCAGCCGGTGGAGCGGGCGGCGACGCTCGAGGACGTGCGCGCGGAAGTGCTGGCGCCGGAGCGGGTGAACGCGTTCGTGTTTTCCGGATTCGCCGGCGTCGCGCTGCTGATCGCCGTCGTGGGTGTTTCGGGCGTGTTGGCGTTCTCGGTGAGCGCCCGCACGCGTGAGTTCGGCGTGCGGGTGGCCATCGGCTCGACACCGCGGCACCTGCTGTTGAGCGTCCTGTCGGAGGGAGCGCTCATCGTGGCGGTCGGGATCGGCGCGGGCGCGGGCGGCGGCTACGCATTCTCGCGCCTGGCGGCGAGCTATCTCGAGAACGTGCGGCTGCCGGGCGCGCTGCCAATCCTTGGCGCGGCAGCTGTCCTCGCCGGCGCGGCGGTCCTTGCCTCGCTCATGCCCGCCGCGAGAGCGTCGCGCGTGGACGTCTTACAAGCGCTCCGATTGGAGTAATTCAGCATGACTATCGCAAAGACCGACGCACCGACTCCTCAGAAGCCGCTCCGGCTTCTGCCCGGCGGCGTCGCCGCGGTCCTGCTGTGCGTGATGAGGTTTGTCATCCCGATCGTCGTACCTGAGGCTATGGCTTTCGGGATGATTGGCTCAGTTCTCGCCGCGTTTCTGATTCTCGTGTGGTGGGTGTTCTTCAGCCGGGCGCCCTGGTCCGAACGCCTGGGCGCCATCCTCCTGATGATCGTCGCGTTATTCGCGACGTCGCGCATCGTCCACGAGTCGATTGCCGGGGGCGGGATGGGGATGTTGCTCTACATCATGGCGATCCCCGTCCTGAGCCTCGCCTTGGTGGCTTGGGCCGTAGCCAGCCGTCGCCTCGCGAACGGACCTCGGCGCGCGTCGATGGTCGCGGCCATCCTGCTCGGGTGCGGAGTGTGGACGCTCGTACGGACCGATGGCGTCACCAGCGACGTCATCGGTTCGGATTTCCACTGGCGGTGGACCGAGACTCCCGAAGAACGGCTCCTGGCCCACGCCGTAGACGAGCCGACGGCGCCGCCGCCGGCTCCAGCAACAGCGGAGACTCCCAAGGAACCGCTTGCCGCCGAAGCCGGCGACGAGAAGGCCGCATTCCCTGCGGTTCCAGCAGCAGCGAAGAAGGACCCGGCCACTCCGGCCGCGGTTGAGACGGAAGCCGACTGGCCGGGCTTTCGCGGGCCCGGACGCAACAGCATCATTCGCGGCGTGCGGATCGAGACGGACTGGTCGAAGTCGCCTCCGGTCGCACTCTGGCGCCGGCCGATCGGACCGGGCTGGTCATCCTTCGCGGTCCGCGGCGACCTCCTCTACACCCAGGAGCAGCGCGGTGACGACGAGATCGTCGCCTGCTACAAGGTCTCAACGGGCGAGCCGGTATGGAAACACCGCGACGCGGTCCGGTTCTGGGAGTCGAATGCCGGTGCCGGTCCGCGCGCGACTCCCACCGTCAGCAACGGTCGCGTATACGCATTGGGTGCGACCGGAGTCCTGAACGCGCTCGACGCCGGTAACGGCGAGGTCGTGTGGTCGCGCAACGCCGCGTCCGACACGGACAGGAAGGTTCCGGATTGGGGCTTCACGAGCTCGCCGCTGGTGGTTGACGAAGTCGTGATCGTCGCCGTGTCCGGCACGCTGGCCGCCTACGACCTCGCCACCGGCGATCCGCGCTGGGTCGGTCCTCAACACGGCGGGACCTACAGCTCGCCACAGCTCGTGACCATCGATGGAGTCGCGCAGATCCTGCTGCTGAGCCCACCGGGCGCGACCAGCGTCGCGCCGGCTGACGGGGCGCTGCTGTGGGAGCACTCGTGGGAAGGCGGCGCGATCGTGCAGCCGGCCCTGACAGCGGACGGCGACGTCCTGATCAACGCGATCACCATGACCGGAGGAAACGGCATCCGTCGCCTTGCGGTCGCGCACGGACCTGGCGGATGGACCGTCGAAGAGCGCTGGACGTCGAAAGGGCTGAAGCCCTACTTCAACGACTTCGTCGTTCACGAAGGCCATGCCATCGGCTTCGACGGCAGCATCCTCGCGTGCATCGACCTCGAAGACGGCAAGCGCAAGTGGAAGGGGGGACGCTACGGCAACGGCCAGCTCGTCCTTCTGCCCGATCAGGACTTGCTGCTCGTGCTGTCGGAGGAGGGGGAGCTGGCGCTGGTCGGGGCGACCCCCGACCAGTTCACGGAGCTCGCGCGATTCCCGGCGCTCGAGGCCAAGACGTGGAACCACCCGGTGCTGGTCGGCGACGCCCTGCTGGTTCGCAACGGCGAGGAGATGGCCGCGTTCCGGCTGTCCCTCGCGGGCCGCTGACGGGGGTTGACCGTCTACCTGCGTCTTCTGGGAGCGCCGGTGCCCGCGATCTACGGACCGTCGGCGGACGATACGAGCTTCGGATAGCAGCTCAGACGCCGACCGTCGTCTTTTCTTCCTTCTTTGCCTTGATGGAAGGTTTCGCCGCGATCGGGCCTTCGCCCGGCTTCACCGTCACCGGGTCGAGAAACGGCATCATGGCGCGGAGCTCGGCGCCGACGCGCTCGATGAGGTGCTCCTGCTCCTTCGCCCGGGTGGCCTCGAACCAGGGCCGGCCCTTCTCGTTCTCCTCGATCCAGTTGCGGGCATAGGTCCCGTTGCGGATCTCGTCGAGGATCTTCTTCATTTCCTTGCGGGTCTCGCCGGTGACCACCCTTGGACCTCCGGTATAGTCTCCGTGCTCCGCGGTGTCGCTCACCGAGTAGCGCATGTAGTTGAGCCCGCCGCGATACATCAAGTCCACGATGAGCTTCAGCTCATGAAGACACTCGAAGTAGGCCATCTCCGGCTGATAGCCCGCCTCCACCAGGGTGTCGAACCCCGCTTTGACGAGCTCGCTCACGCCCCCGCAGAGGACCGTCTGCTCTCCGAAGAGATCGGTCTCCGTTTCTTCGGCGAAGGTGGTCTGAAGCACTCCCGCCCGGGTGACGCCGATGCCCCTCGCGTAGGAGAGCGCTTGCGCTTTCGCTTTTCCCGAAGGGTCCTGATGGATCGCGAGGAGGGCCGGGGTGCCACCTCCCTCTACGTACGTTTCCCGCACCCGGTGCCCAGGCGCTTTCGGAGCGATCATGGAAACGTCCACGTTTGCGGGCGGCGTCACCGTCTTGTAGTGGATCGAGAATCCGTGGGCGAACATCAGCGTTTTGCCCGGAGCCAGGCCAGGGGCGATCTCCTTCTCGTAGATCTTTGGCTGCTGCGTGTCCGGCGCCAGAATCATGATGATGTCTGCCCAGCGGGCGACGTCGGCGACGGAGCCAACGGTGAGACCATCCGATTCCGCCCGGCTCCGGCTGCGGCTTCCCGGATGAAGGCCTACGCGGACGTCGACACCGCTGTCCTTCAGGTTCAGCGCGTGCGCGTGGCCCTGCGAGCCGTAGCCGATGACGCTGACTTTCTTCTTCCGGATGATCTCGAGGTCGGCGTCGCTGTCGTAGTAGATGGTTGCCATAAAAGGGCTCCTGTTCTTATACGGTAACGGATTCCGTGGCACGGGCCATGGCGACGACTCCGGTTCGGGCCAACTCTAGAATCCCGAACGGCCGAAGAACGTCGACCAGACTGTTGATTTTATCCTCGCTGCCAGTGATCTCGAAGATCAGCGCCTCCGGGCTCACGTCCACCACCCGCGCGCGAAATACTTCCGCGATCTGCAGGATCTCCGAGCGGTTCTTGTGGTCGGCCCGCACCTTGATGAGAGCGAGGTCGCGCACGACCGAAGGCAGGTTCGAGACGTCCCTCACCTCGATGACGTGCACGAGCTTGTAGAGGTTCGCCTCTACCAGTGAGGCGGTGCGGTCGTCGGCGTCGATGACCACGGTGATGTGCGAAACCCCCTCGCGGTCGGTGTGGCCCACGCTCAAGGACTCGATGTTGTAGGCCCGCCGTCGGAAGAGCGAAGCCACGCGGTCCAGGACTCCGGGCACATCCTCCACCAGGACTACGAAGGTGCGCGGGCGTTTTGGGGCGTCGGTCATCGTCTCTCGGGCCATCGCGCGGCTACCATTCCGTTTCCTGACCCGCGAGCGCGGGTATCGGTCGTCGGATCATGTCGGTGATGCTTTTGCCCGGCGCGACCATCGGGTAGACCGTGTCCTCTTTCTCGACGCGAAAATCGATGACCACGGTCTCCTTCGCGCTCCGCGCTCGGGAAACGACCTCGGCGATCTCCGAGCGCTTCTCCACCCGGAGACCCAATAACCCATGAGCCTCGGCGAGCTTCACGAAGTCGCGGTTCTTCATCGGGGTCGCGGCGTACCTCTTTTCGTAGAAGAACTCCTGCCACTGGCGGACCATGCCGAGGTAGCCGTTGTTGATGACCGCCACGTGGAGCTTGACGCTCTCTTGCGCCGCGGTCGAGAGCTCCCCCGCCGTCATCTGGAACCCGCCGTCGCCCACGATCACCCAGACTTCCTCGCCAGGGCGAGCGAACTTGGCCCCGATGGCCGCGGGAAGCGCGAACCCCATGGTGCCGAGTCCGCCCGAGGTGATGAGCTTTCGCGGTTGGTCGTGCTTGTAGTACTGCGCCTCCCACATCTGGTGCTGACCTACGTCGGTCACGACCAGGGCGTTGCCCTCGGTGAGATTCCAGAGGTCGCTCATCACATGAGCGGCGTAGAGATGGCCGCTTTCGGGAAGGCTCTGGATGTCCCGGACCGCGGTATCCCCTTTCAGCTCGTCGATGAAGCCGTGCCAGGAAGCGAGGTCCTGGCTCGAGACCCGCGGCAATAGCTCTCGGAGGCTAGCTCCAAGATCGCCGACGAGAGCCACGTCGACGCGGATGATCTTATTTACCTCCGAGGGGTCGATCTCGAGATGGATCTTCTTCGCGCCGAGAGCGTAGTTGGAGGGGTCGCCCACCACCCGGTCGTCGAACCGCATGCCCACGGCGATGAGGAGGTCGGCCTCCTGGATGGCCCGGTTCACCCAGGCTTCCCCGTGCATTCCCATCATTCCTAGGTTCAGAGGATGGGTTGCGGGAAAGCCGCCGATCCCGAGGAGAGTCATGGCGACGGGGATGCCGGTCTTTTCGACGAGCTCGCGAAGGAGCGGCATCGCGCCCGAGAGCATCACCCCGCGGCCGGCGAGGATCACCGGCTTCCGGGCGGCCGCGATCAACGCCAGAGCGCGTTCCACGTCCTCCGCGGTGTAGCCGCGCCGCGGCCCCCGCGCGCGAATCTCGATCGGGGTCTCGTCGCGCTCGTAGTCCGTGTCTCCCTGCTGTGCGTCCTTGGTGATGTCCACCAGAACCGGCCCCGGCCGTCCGTTTCTCGCGATCGCAAACGCTCTCCGGATCGTGGGAGCGATCTGTTCGGTGCGGGTGACGAGAAAGTTGTGCTTGGTGATCGGGAGAGTGACCCCGGTGATGTCCGTCTCCTGAAACGCGTCGGTCCCGAGAACGCGGCTCGAGACCTGCCCGGTGATGCAGACCAGGGGCGAGGAGTCCATCATCGCCGTCGCGATTCCGGTGACGAGGTTCGTCGCGCCCGGCCCTGACGTCGCCATCGCCACACCCACTTCGCCCGAGGCCCGGGCGTAGCCGTCCGCCATGTGCGCGGCGCCCTGCTCGTGGCGCACGAGGACGTGATGGATCTTCGACTCCAGAAGCGCGTCGTAGACGGGCAGGATGGCGCCCCCCGGATAGCCGAAAACGTACCGGACGGATTCCTGCTCGAGCGTATCCCAGACAATCTGGGCCCCCGTGCGTTTCATTCCAGGTATTTTACCGACCGGTAAGTAACTCGTCAAGGGGCGAAGTAACCCCAACATCTTTAATAGAGAGTCCTCAACCCGAGCGCGGCGCGAGCGAAGCGAGTCGCGGAGCGAGAGCCGTGGGGGTGGGGCCCCACGGCACTAATGGAAGTTGACTTGGCGACCGCGAGGTCTGAGACTCTGACGGAACCAATGACTCAGACCGCCAAACCCCTCGGCATCGGCTTCATCGGGAGCGGCTTCGTTACCCGGTTCCACATCCAGTCCCTCGTCGCCGTGCGCGACGCCGAAGTCCGCGGGGTCTGGAGCCCAAACGCGGGGCACGCGGACGAAGCCGCGGCGCTCGCGCGCGAGTTGGGCGTCGGCGAGGCGCGGGCGCTCGATTCGATCGGGGACATGGTCGCGGACCCTTCGATCGACGCGATCTGGATCTGCGGACCCAATCACCAGCGCATCGCCAACATGGAGGCGATCGTCGACGCCCTCGAAGCGAAGCGAGGGGAGCTGGTCGGCATCGCCTGCGAGAAGCCGCTCGCGCGAAACGTCGCCGAAGCGAAACGGATGCGGGAGCTCGTGAAGCGCGCGAAGGTCCTCGACGGGTATCTCGAGAACCAGGTCTTCTCGCCCGCGGTCGTTCGCGGAAAGGAGCTTCTCTGGTCGCGCGGCGCCCGGATTGCGGGCCGGCCCTACCTCGCGCGCGCCGCCGAGGAGCACAGCGGTCCCCACGCTTCGTGGTTCTGGAGGGGCGACCTCCAGGGCGGCGGTGTCCTCAACGACATGATGTGCCACTCCATCGAGACGGCGCGGTTCCTCCTCACCGATCCGGTGAAACCCCGGTCGAGCCTGACCCCGAAGAAAGTGTCGGCACAGGTAGCTTGTCTCAAATGGCAGAGACCCGAGTACGCGCGAAAGTTGAAGGCCGCTTACGGAAGCGAAGTCGACTACGAGAACGCTCCCTCCGAGGACTTCGCCAGAGCACTCATCGAGTATGTGGACGACGCGGGCGAGCCCCTGATCGTCGAAGCCACGACCTCCTGGAGCTACGTCGGGGCCGGGCTTCGCCTGTCGATGGAGCTCCTCGGACCCGAGTACTCGATGAACGTGAACACCCTCGCGACCGAGCTCTCGTTGTTCTTCAGCCGGGAGCTCACGCAAAAGACCGGCGAGGACCTCGTCGAGAAGCAGAACGCGGAGCTCGGGCTCATGCCCGTCGTGACCGACGAGACCGCGTCCTACGGCTACGTCGACGAGAACCGGCACATGGTCCGCGCGTTTCTCCGAGGGGAGCGCCCGCGGGAGACCTTCGACGACGGCGTCAACGTGACCGAGCTTCTGATGGCGGCCTACATGAGCGCGGAGCGGGACGCGGCGGTCGCCTTCGCGAGTGCTCCCCTCGACGGCTTCGTGCCCCAGGTCGCCCGCGGCGTTTGGAACCCGCGGAGGTAGTCAGCGAAATTTACCGTGGAGAAATCGAAGCGGAGTCGACTTCCACCAATCTCCGAGGACCGCCTGGGGAACCCGCGAGCGATCATTCCTTGTCGTCCGTCGCGACATCCATGACCCAGATGTCCCCGAGATCGTTGCTCCAGGTGAAATAGAGATAACCTTCTCCGACGGCCAGGGCGAAGGCCCCCAGACTTCCCGCCTTTTGGGAGAATCGTGTCACGCGGCGCTCGTTGCCGTCTTCCAGCGTCAAGGCCCAGAGGTCGTTATTGCCCCGCTCCGAGCCGAGAAAGTAAATGTGCTTCCCGTCCTCTGACCACCGGAAAAAGTACGCTGGACCGTCCATCACCTGCTCTGGCGCGCCGCCCGATGCCGGCATCCGCCACAGACGATAGCCTCTATCCCCACGGGTCGAAGCGAAGACTATCCATTTCCCATCCGGGGACCATTGGGGGAAGTAATCTTGCGAGGGTTCCGTCGTTACTTGACGGGCTTCGCCGCCTTCGGCCGGCACAACGAAGGCGTCCACGTTCCCCGTCCTGCTGGAGTAGAACGCGATATTCCGGCCGTCAGGAGACCACGAGGGGAACATGTCGGTACCGGGATCCTGGGTCAACTGAACCGCCGGTCCTCCCTCCAGAGGCATGACCCAGACGTCCCGATTCCCGCTGCGGTAGGAATAGAAGGCGATCTGCTCTCCGTCCGGCGAGGAGCGGGGAGCCGAATCCGGAGCGCGGTCGGTCGTCAGCTGCCTCATATCGTTCCCGTGAACCGGCACGATCCAGATATCCTGATTCCCGCCGCGATCCGAGTTGACGAGCAGGTGTTCTCCATCCGGGGTGAGATCCAGGGCTCCGACGAACGCCTGATCGAAAGTCAGTTGCTCCGCGTCTCCCCAGACGGCCTCGCGATCTTCCAGAATCGGCACCCGAAAGACGTTGGCCACGGGACGTCCTTTGGAGTAAGCGAGCTTCCGCCCATCGGCGGTAAACTCCGCCTGCTGCATGCCGATCCCCACCGTGACCGGCGCCGGCTCGCCCTCGGGTCGTCCATCCCCCGCGATCCGTTGTTGCCACAGGTCCATGCTTCCCCCGCGGTTCGAGAGGAAGAAGAGCGTGCCTCCGTTTTTGGACCATCTCGGGCTCCAGTCGCTCGATATCCCATCGGTCACGGCGAATGCCTGCGTGTCCGAGGCACGCAGCACCCAGAGGCGGCTGGCCCCTTCATCCCGGCTCCCGGCGCGAACGTAGGCGAAGAAGCGGCCGTCCATGGACCAGCTCAGATCCAAGCGATTTCCCGCGTCGCCGGGAATCCGCAGGCGACGTGATTCCCGGGTGCGTCGCGAAACGACTTCGATGAAAGTCCCCTGGTCTTCTCTCCGAATGTGGGCCAGCTCCGCCCCGTCCGGCGACCACTGCGGACTCCACATCCCTTCCGCCGACCCGCTTGGCGATATCCGCTGCGAGAGACCTCCGATGGCCGGCATGACGTAGATGCCACCGCCATCTCGATCCGAGACGAACGCAATCTGGCTCCCATCGGGAGACCAGACAGGTTCGTCATCGGACCCTTTATGGTCGGCGGTAAAATTCGCTCCGGGTCCTCCCGCTAGCTGTGTCACCCAGATATCCAGGTTGCCACTTTGATCGGAGACGTAGGCAATACGCCCTCCGTCCGGCGACCAGGTTGGCTGGTTTTCGACGCCGGTCGCGGAAGTCAGCTGAAGGGGGTTCTGAAGGCGAGGAACATGAACCTCCGGCGGTTCCATCGAAATCCAGCCGCTCAGGCGAACCAGGACGAGGAGTCCGATGGCAGCCGCGGTCGCCGCCAAAGCCTTGATCCATCCGGAGCGACTCGTTCGAGCGGGCCGAGCGTCTGCGAGCGACTCGCCGGAGTCGAGCTCTCGTCTCAGCTCCTCCATCTCGTTCCGGATATCGAGAGCGCTCTGCAGGCGATGCGAAGCGTCCTTCGAAAGACAGCGTCGAACCAGTCTGGATAGCTCGCGAGGAATCCCTGAACGGAGCTCAGAGACTGCGGGCGGGACATCCTTAATGATGGAGGACAGCACCTCGGCGGCAGAGTCACCCGCGAACGGCCGGCGCCCCGTGAGCATCTCGTAGAAGACGATCCCGAGCGAGAAGATGTCGGAGCGGGCATCGACGACCTGTCCTCGAGCCTGCTCCGGCGACATGTAACTCCACGTCCCGACAATCACACCCTCTTCGGTCTTCGCGGCCGTGGGGAGGTCGCTTGTCCCGTCCGTTCCTGCGAATCCCCCGGTCGGCTTCGCCAGACCGAAGTCGAGTACCTTGACGCGCCCCTCGGCAGTGACCATCACGTTTCCAGGCTTCAGATCGCGATGCACGATGCCTTGCTCGTGAGCCGCGGCGACGGCATCCGCGAGGGGAACGGCGATTTCGAAGAACCGGTCGAGGGGGAACCCGTGCCTGGGCAGAATCTCGGCAAGGGTCTTCCCCTTCACCAGCTCCATGGTGATGAAGTGCACGCCGCCGTCTTCTTCGACGGAGTAAACGGTGACGATGTTGGGATGGTTGAGAGCGGCGAGGGCTTTCGCTTCTCGCGTGAAGCGGGCCCGGCGTTCTTCGCTTTCGGCTAGCTCGGGCGGCAGTACTTTGAGCGCCACCCGGCGACTCAGCGTCGTGTCCTCGGCCAGGTAAACTTCACCCATTCCACCCGCACCGATTTTCTCCAGGATCTTGTAGTGCCCGAGGGTCTGGCCAACCATGTGAGCACCCTCTCTCTGAGGGTCGGGGTCGATTCTAGGGGAGACCGAAATCGGACGCAATGAGGGAGTGGATTACCAAGGGGCGGCGGCGTACATGAGCCCGGAGCAGGCGAATGGAAGGCGGTCGACCGGCGTGCGGACGTGTGGGGGTTCGGGGGTGGTAGAAGCTCTCGAACTGCGGCAGTCATCGCGATACAATGCCGGGTCGATGCTCGAGTTTCATAGGTGCTGCACGGTTTCGCCACCCCATCCACGGGGCTGCGCCAATCAGCCGGTCAAACTCGTCATAGTGAAGGGGAAGATGATTTATGGGTAACTACCAGCGCGGTCGGTCTTGGCACCTGCCAACCTTGCTTCGGCTCACGCTACTCGGCGGGCTCGTTTGCTTGCCGATGACAACCACGGCTCAGGGGCCGGGCGTGCAAAAGGGCCAATGGAGCTTCCTGGGTGGGGATGCGTGGCACACGCGGTATACGCCGGCCGATCAGATCAACGCGTCCAACTTCTCTGACCTCAAGGTCGCCTGGCGATTCGATGCCGGTAGCTTCGGCCCCAGCACCTCCAGGGCAACGCCCAGCTATGTGGATGGCAGGCTGATCACGGTCACCGGCGAGCGCCGGCGCGTCATCGCCCTCGACCCGGCTACGGGAGAGCTGCTCTGGAGCTTCTCCGAGCCCAATACGTTTCGCTACGAGTACTCGATGCGGAAAGGCTACGGGAAGGGGATCGCCTACGCCGAGATCGACGGGCGCGGGGTGGTGTACATCACGACGCCGGGCTTCTTTCTGCACGCTCTCGACGCCGAGACCGGGCGGCCCCTCGAGAATTGGGGCAAACCCGTGGACATCGCCGGGTTTCCGAAGTCGGGAACCGTCGACCTGGTCTGGGATTTGATCCAGGACTGGGGCCGGTGGCAGGAATGGAAAAAGCCCTATGACCCTTATCAGGGAATTCCCCTCGAGCTCGGGTACATCACCAGCTCCTCGCCGCCGATCGTGGTCAACGATGTGGTGGTCGTGGGCAACTCCGCCGAGCAGGGCTACGAACAGACGCGAAAGGAAATGGTCCCCGGAGACATCCTTGCCTACGACGCCCGCACCGGGGCGCTCAAGTGGAAGTTCCACGTCATCCCGCGTCCCGGAGAAGTCGGGCACGAGACGTGGAAGAACGACGCCTGGAAATGGACGGGGGACGTCTCGTCCTGGGCGCCTATGTCGGCGGATCCGGAGCTGGGCCTGGTCTACATTCCGACCAACGGGGCCACCATGGACTACTACGGGGGCTTCCGTCCGGGTGACAACCTCTTCAGCACGAGCTTGATCGCGCTGGACGTAAAAACCGGAGAGCGAAAGTGGCACTACCAGATGGTCCATCACGACATCTGGAACTACGACACGCCCACGGCTCCGGTGCTGATGGACGTCACCGTCGACGGGAAGCGGATCAAGGGCGTCTTCCAGGCCACCAAGCAATCGTTCGTATACGCGCTGAACCGGGAGACGGGAGAGCCGATCTGGCCCATCGAGGAGCGCCCCGTTCCCGCATCGACCGTCCCCGGCGAGAAGCTGTCGCCCACGCAACCCTTCCCCACCAAGCCGGCGCCGTTCGAGCTGCAGGGACGGACGGAGGAACAGCTGATCGACTACACACCCGAGATTCGGCAGAAGGTGCTCGAGTACGCGCGGGCGAACAACCTCTTCTTCCCGTTGTTCAATCCGCCGGTCGTCGCGGATACCCCCGACGCCGACTGGCCGGGTGCCGGCATGTCCTGTCCCGGCGGCGGCGGCGGCCTCAACATTTATAGTCCCGCCGTCGCGGACCCCGTGTCGGGCGTGATGTTCGTCGCTTCGAGCAGCGGCTGCTCGACCTACACCCTCATGCCCGGAGCAGAATCCCCGCTCAACGCCGAGAAGCAGACCGGCACGACCCCCTCCGAGTGGTCTCGCGCGGCCGGGGCCGGGGCTGGCCGGCGCCGCGGACAGATGCGCCCGGACGTGGCGCAAATTGACGGGCTTTCCATCTGGAAGGGGCCCGTGGGCCGCATTACCGCCATCGATATGAACACGGGAGAGCATCTTTGGGTGATTCCCCATGGCGATGCGGAGGCGGAAGACCAGGAGTCCATCCGGAATCATCCCCTGCTCCAGGGCGTATCCGGGGTTCCGACCAACCCCGGCCGCCGCGGATTTCCGGTGATGGTGGTGACGCCAACCTTGCTCATCACTGCCGGCCAAACCAGCGACGGGACCTGGAACCTCTTCGGCATCGACAAACGCACGGGCCAACGCGTGGGAGCCGTCAAGATTCCCGGCGAGACGGGGTATGGCATGTCGAGCTGGATACACGACGGGAAGCAGTATGTGCTCGTCCAGCTAGAGGACGGCCTGGCGGCGATGGCGCTGCCCTGAATTTTCAGGACGCCGCCCGGAGAGAATGTGGGGGCTGTTCATCAGCCTACTCGAGATAGGCCTGTCCATCAGCGGTGGAGCTACTTTCGCGAGGGTCGGCTTCCCTCTCCGAGCGTGGTCAGATAGCGCTCGAACCGGAACTCTTCGTCTCCCTCGGCGTGAACCATCTTCACTCCGACTTCATAGTCCTTCTCCCCTTCGAGCACCCGAACCACTCGAGCGGTGCCGGCCCAGGTTCTCGACGAGTGCGGGAGCGCGAGCTCGATCTGGACGATGCTTCCCACCGCGAGCAAGCGGTTCGATCGAAAGAGAAGCCCGCCTCTGCTGACGTTCGATGTCCGGAAGCTGAACGGCGTCTCGTTGACGACCAGGAGCTTCCCCTCGAGAGAGGAGTCGAAGCGCGCGAACTCCCGGCGCTCGTCGGAATGAGCTTCGACTCGATTCTTCCCGTGGGCCTTGGCACGGTAGAGCGCGGCATCGGCCCGTGCGACAAGCTCCTCGGCAGTCGATGCGTCGGTGGGAAGGGTAGCGAGACCAATGCTCACCGTGACCTGCCCGTTCGGCTGGCGAGCGCCTCCTTCGAAGCGCGAGCGCTCGACGGCAAGCCGGACTTTCTCCGCCGCCGTCAACGCCCCGGTCTTCAGGGTGGTCGGCAAGATGACGGCGAACTCCTCTCCCCCGTAGCGGCAGACGACGTCGACCTCGCGCACGCACTTCGTCAAGATCGAAGCGAGCTTGCGGAGCGCCTGATTGCCGGCGAGGTGCCCGTTCTTGTCGTTGAACCACTTGAAGTCGTCGACGTCGACCATGAGGAGCGACAGGCCGCGGTCGTAGCGCCGGACCCGCTTCATCTCCTGCTCGAGGCGGTGCTGGAAGTATCGATAGTTGTAGACGCGGGTGAGCTCGTCCATGATCACCGACTCCTCCGCCCTCTGGAGGAAGGTGATCTCGACGACGGTGGGGTTCTTGAGCTTCTTCTGGATTCGGAGGAAGTAGTGGAGGACGGCTACCCGAAGGTCGAGGCGGCTCTTCGTCGCCCGTTCGAGCTCCTCCCAGAGCTCGAGCACCCGGCACCAGTGTTTCTTCGCCCGGCTCGGTGGAAAGTCGAGATGGGAGAGAACGTAGAGTAGATTGCGGTATACGTCGGCGCCGTGCTTTTTCTCGAGCTTTACGACACGCTTCCTCCAGGCGGTGACTTCTCCCGGAGAGCGCTCGAGAAGAGAGACGAGCGTCTTCGTAAGATCGAGCGATTGCGGGGCTTTTGGCATGACCCTCGGTAGGAAAGAACGACTTGGCTTTCGAGACGTGGTTTAACCATAGGATAACAGCTTTTGGAACCCGCGGAAGGGTGCTTCGAAAGGTTGACGCAGCCTTTAACCCGAGCTTGACAATCGCCAAGCGACGTGAGACAAAGGAAGTTCCTTGTTTTCCAAACCGAACGAGCCGCTCCGGACGTTGCGGGGTCCGCGGGCGGTGCGAGTATTGATTTTGGAGGTTCTGTGACCGACAAGAAGCTCAAGAAGACCGCCATGCCGACTCTTCCGACGCTGTTGGATGCCGATATCACGACGACCCGGCTGGAACGGCGATCGTTCCTCGCGCTCGTCGGCATTTCCTCGGCAGCCACCGCAGCAGCATTGTTCAGCAGCTCTTGCGGCGGATCAGACGACTGCGACACCGACAGCACCACGGACTCGGATCCTACCGATCAGATAGGACAGGGACAGAACGATTCATGCGACAGCGATGGGACCTGACGCGGCGCTGTCGTCGGCCCGCCGTGAGACTTCCTACGACTCGCAGCCTCTAACGGACGCCAGCCGCAGCCTCGGTCGGCTCATTCACCCAGTCGACCCCCAGGCATTCGAGCGCGACTACCTGGGACGGCAGGTGCTGGTTGTCAAACGCGCGTCACCGGACTACCACGTCGACCTGCTCTCGCTCGAGCAGGTCGACGTCGTGCTCGGCACTCACGCCTTGAGGCCTCCCGACATCAACGTCGTCCAGTCCGGGCGTGAGCTCCGGAGCACCGATTTCCTGAGCCCCGCCGGTGTGCTCGATCCCCTGCGAGCGGCTCGGCTCTTCGCGGAAGGCGCGACGGTGGTCTTTTCCCACCTGCAGCAAAAGGTCCCCTCGCTGGCGCATCTTTGCAACGCGTTGAGCAAGGACTTGTCGTCACGAATGCAAACCAACATTTACCTGACGCCCGCGGGTGCCCAGGGGTTTGCTCCCCACTGGGACAACCACGACGTGTTCGTGCTCCAGATCTCCGGGAGCAAGTCCTGGACCATCTACCAGACCAATTGCGCCCTCCCCCTCCGTGGACAGAACTTCGATCCCAGCGTCTGGGAGGTGGGCGCGGTCGCCCAGGAGTTCCAGCTCAATGCCGGCGATACGGCCTACATTCCGCGGGGGTTGATGCACGCTGCGCGGTCGACGGACGAGGTCTCGCTTCACGTTACCCTGGGCCTTCTGGCGTACACCTGGGCCGACGTCCTGGTCGAAGGAGTGGCTGCCGCCGCACTGGCCTCTCCTTCCTTGAGGGAGAGCCTCCCGCTGGGGTTTGCCGACCCGAAGTTCCCGGCCCAAGAGAAAGCCCGCCTGCTCGAACAGAAGCTCGCAACTGTCGCGGAGCACCTGCGGGCCCAATCGCCATTTCATCACCTCTCGAGTCAACTCATCGCCGGGCATAGGCCGTGCTGCACGAACCTCATCGCGCAGGTGGTGGGCTCGGCCCGCCTGGGCTTGGACTCGGTCATGCGCGCCCGTCCCGACGCCGCTGTCGAGTACCAGGAGAGCGACGAAACCTGCGCGGTCGACTGCCACGGCAACCACTTGGAGTTCCCACGCTTCGCGTCACCGGCCGTCCGCTTCGTGCTCGAAAGGCCCCGCTTCACCATCCGCGAGATCCCCGACGCCGTCGACGATGCGGGCAAGCTGAACCTCGTCCGCAGGCTGGTCAAGGAAGGGCTGCTCGAGTGCCTTTCCACCTAGGTCCGGGGGCGCGCTTCTGACCGGGCTCGGTCCAAGGATCGCGCTCGCCATCGTCGTGCTGGGTCTGGTGGCGGCTGCAGTGATGCTCAGTCGCCCCCCGCCCCCGAACGTCGACCATTCCCGAGTCCACGGGCCACCCCCCGACCCGGAGGCCGTCGATGCCAAGCTAGCCGCCGCGGGGAAAGAGGCTTCGGCCTCGGCAATTCCCACGCGCGAACTGGCTGAGGAGACCCGGCGAGCGATCTTCACGGAGACCCTCAAGGCCGAGGCGCGTGCAACCGCCGCGGTTCGCGAGCCCGCTGATTCCACGTCCAATCCGCTGGCTCCACCACTCGTGTCCGGCCCAGAGCGCCGCGCGAAGCAGGAGCTGAAACGCAAAGGTAGGATCGAGTTGCTCCTCTCGCAGTACCGCAAGGAGATCGCGCTTCGCCACGGAATCAGCGAAGACCAGGTGCTCGCGATCGTTGCCGAGGGGAGAGCCAACCACTGGCCGTCCCAGTAGTCAGCGAATTCGGCGCACCGAGGTAATCCGAATCGGAGGGGTGAGCCGCTGCTCCTCGCGCGGCGATGCCTGGACCTTCCGCACGACGTCCATCCCGGAGACGACTCGTCCGAAAGCCGCGAAGCCCTGGCGTCGGGGTTGCGTTTGCCACCGAAGTCGAGCTCCGGCCGTGCGCGCGAGGTTCTCATCGCAGGCGCTCCTCTCGACAGGCTTCTTCCAGGAAGAGCTTTTCCACGCCCATGGTGTGAGGAGCAAGATTAACGATCCGTATCGGATGAACCCCCGCAGGGAGCTCGACCTCGACGGTCTCGCTCCAGCGCCAGCCCTTCTCGACGGGCTTCTTCTTGGTGACGGCGACTTCGAAGCTCTCTCCCCCCACTTCGACTCGGAGAGCTCCCTTCTTGTGGCCAACTCCATCCTTGACGAGAAGCCGTATCCGATAGCGAGCTTGCTCCGGAAGATCCGGGGTTTCGAGGCTTAGCGCCGCTCCCTTCTTCAACTGGTAGAACCCACGGACCCCACAGAGTCCATCTCCCGAGGGGTGGTGGACGTTTCCCTCCGTCGAGACCACCCACCGGCTCAAACCGGTCGCCGGCTCGTACTCCTCGTCGAGACAAAGGATCTGAGGGTGGAACGCAGCAGTGCAGCTATCACAGGCATCTCCGATCCAGTCACCGTCGAGGTCGGCCTGGTCCGGGTTTGGGGTTGCGGGGCAGTTGTCGGACCCGTCGCAGACAGAGTCGAGATCGCGGTCCCCCGAGATGCCGCTATCGGGCGAGAGACCTCGGATGCGGAAGTCGTCGAAAAGAACGTCCTCCTCGTCCGCCCAGACGGCAATCGACCCCGAGGTCAGGGGGTCGATCTCGTCGAAGGCATCGATTCCCCAGTCGATAGGCTCGTCTGTGCCCTCTTCCCAGAAACGCGCCCGCACCCTCGTTTCGACGCCGGTCGTCTCCACGCGAACGCGGAAGCGGTGCCAGGTTTCCTCCTCCGGAGCGAATCCCGAATGAGTGAGGCCGGAGAGGCTGTCCTCCCATCCCTTCAGGACGGCATACCCCATCTCGTCCTCGTCCTCCTCGTCCTCGTTGTCGTCGTCCTCGTTGTCGTCGTCGCCGAAAAGGATCTGGTAGAAACGCCCCGAGGCGATGTCGGAATAGACCAGAAGCCCGTGCTCTTGCTCTTCCTCGGAAAGCCGGAGCCTCCCCGTCCATTCGTAGTTGTTCCACACGAGAGAGCCCGAGGCCCGAAGCTCGGAGGCCCGCTCGTCCTCGACGCTCCGGAAGGCCATCGTTCCGTCATCGAGCCGATACGTCTCGAACCCGTCGGTCCACTCGACCGGGTCTACATCTTCCTCGTACGTATCGAACGTTTCGACGAACACCGGAGGACAGGCGGTCTTGCGCAGAACCTCGACCTCGAGCGAGTCGCTCCCGACGCCGCCGTCGTCGTCCGTCACCGTCAGAGTCACGGTGAAGACGCCCGGATTCGCATAGACATGAGTCGGCGTCAGAGTCCCGCTCTCTCCGCCTCCATCGCCAAAATCCCACTCGATGCCGTGGGTGTCGAGAGGACCCGGATCGATGAACGCTCCCGCGAACTGGACCCCCTCACCCTGCTCCGCGGTCACATCGGGACCGGCATCGACCGACGGCGCGACGTTTCCTACCGCGACCGCCGCGGTGTCCTGGCCGGAGGCGTTCGCGGAATCGGCCACGGTGACGAGGACGGTAAACATACCATCCTCTTCATAAACGTGAACGAGGGAGAAAGACTGGCCGGTGATTGCCAGAGGTTCCGGCGGAGTCCCATCACCGTAATCGACGGTGGCGGTCCATGTATCGGCATTGGGATCGGTGAACGAGCCGGAGCTGGTGAAGGTGTCGCCCTCGTCGATCGAAGCATCGAGCCCGGCGTCAACGACGGGTGGAAGGTTCTGTTGCACGATGTGTACGAACGTGGAGCCGAGGCTTCCCGTGACTCCACGGTTCGCGGCCCGCAGAACCACGAGGTAGTCGTTGGCCTCTAGAAGCGCCGAATCGAAGGCGATCGACTGGCTTTCCGCATCTCCCGCTGGAAGGTCTACGGCTGCACCGAGAAGGGTCGCTACCGGCTGCCGAGTTTGCGGATCGACGACGAGGACGAACGGCTCGACCCCGACCAGGCTTTTGGCGGAAGGATTCCGGACCTCGATCTCGAACGAGCCGGCAGCACCCCGGGCGACGATCTGAGGCACCGACACCACCGAGCCCCGGAGGAGGACGGCGGGATCGTCCGTGTCCACGATGTCGAACGCCGAGGAGAGCCTTAGAATCTCGCTTCCTCCCGCGGTGACCGCGAGCGTCATGACGTAGCTTCCCGCGGCGCTTGCCGTCGAGTCCCATTCGAAGACGTCCGCGCGGTCGGCGCCCACCAGAAGCTCTCCGAAGCTTCGTGAGAAAGACGCCACCGCCGCCCCACCGGGCGACACGATCTCGAAGCTCACGACGAGGTCTTCGAGGACCACGTTCGGGCTCTCGTTGACGATGCGCCAATCGGCGACTACGGTCTCGCCCGGAAGATACGAAGCCTTGTCGGAACGAACCACACCATCGAGGGCTGAGAAGGGCAGGACTTCGAGTACGTCGGACGCTTCGGCGACGATGGCCCCGGATTCGACGAGCGACGCGCGGGCCCGATAGCCGCCCGGGGCAGCCGTACCGGTATTCCATTCCAGGTCGTACACCGCGGTGACGATGGGCGAGGACTGTGCCACGCCCCCGAGGGCAGCCGTCGTGCGGAGCCTGGGCGCCGCCAGGCTTCCGGATAAGTTCAGATTTGGAATCGGCCCCGCTGAAACAACGTCGTCGAACGTTCCGTCGCTCCGGCCGCGGTAGTAGCCGATGCCGCTCACAGACAATCCGATGAGATCCAGATGACCGTCCCGGTCGAAGTCGTAGGCGTCGAGGGACGTCGTCGAGATTCCACGCGTGAGGCCGAGAGGAGCGCCATTTTCGAAGGTCCCGTCTCCGCGCCCTCGGAACCGCATGAGGCCGACCGCGCTCGCACTGTTCGCCGCGACCACGTCCGCAAATCCGTCCTCGTCGAAGTCGCCCGCCGCGATCGCCTGGAACTGGTTATTGATTGTCGAGCTCTGACCCAGGATCTCGGCAGGGCCGAAGCCGCCGCTTCCGTCCTGCCGCATCAGCCAGACGAACCCGTTCGGCTGCCGAAGCACGAGATCGGGGCTTCCATTCGAGTCGACATCCATGGAATCGAGGTCTCCCGCCGAGATGAGAGGCGCCGTGTCCAGAGGCTCGCGTGCGAAGGCTCCGCCCCCGTCTCCCAGGAAGAGGTGGACGGACACGTTGTCCTCGCGCGTATGCGAGGCGGCAAAATCCAGATGCCCGTCCCCGTTGAAATCGGAGACCGCGATGCCGTTCACCAGGACCTGGGAGGCGGCGTCGATGAAGCCCACCGCCTTGGCCTGGCCGAAGCGGCCTTCGCCCAGACCCCGCAGGAGGACCAGCTTGCCTTGCGCTCCGGTCACGAGATCGAGGAGTCCATCCTCGTCGAAATCAGCGAGACCCACCGAGCCCACCCCTTCAGTGGAAAACCCGGAAAACAGATCGAAGATCTCGACGGGAGCCTCGAACGTCCCGTCACCCTTCGAAAGATACCGGTGGGTTTTGCCGTTGGTCTGGTAGACAACGAGGAGCTCCTCGGGAGCGCTCGCGGGAGGGGGCGGCTTCGGCCCGTTCTCCAGAGCGTCGAAGTAGATGCGGAAGAGCCGCGCCGCTCCCGCCGTCAGAGGCCCATCGACCCGCCATAGGATCTCCGTCCGGCCCGGCCCACTCAGGCGCACTCGGAGAGGCCTCTCGCCCAGAAGGTTTCCGGAGGCGTCCACTTCCAAGACGCGAACGCTCTCGGGGTCGAACGTACCGAGAGCCCCGAGGCTTCTCAAAGCCCCCTCGAAATCCACCTCGATCGTCGCAAAGACGTTCTCGACGTCTTTCGACGATTCCACGGTGGCCGAAAGAAAGTAACTCCATCCCGCGAGTGCTTCGGGGAGGACCGTTCCGGTGTCGAGACGGCTGACGCCGGCAATCAAGGCTCCGAGGGAATCCTCGATCCCGACCTCCGCCGACCCCCTCCAGAGCTCCGTTCCTTCATTCGTAATGCGGACCTCGAGCTCGGCAGCTTCGTTCGGCAGGTAGCTCTCTCGCTCGGCATCGATCGTGACCATCAGGTTTCTCGCTCCGATAGTGACGGCGGCCGAAGACAAGTTATTGAGCTCGGTCAGCTCCGCGAACGCGTTTGCCGGATCGGCGAGCGCGTAGAGCGTTACTTCTCCGGAGCGCCCCTTGGAATCGAACCGCGTGGAAACCGTGGCCAGCCCATCCACGCCGAGCGCGGGGAGAAGAAGCGGCTCTCCCAGCGGTGTTCCTCCGTTTCTGGGATCCCCCTCGAAGAACTGCACGAAGCTCTCGGGCGCGGGAGCGTTCCGCGCCCGGACTTCGGCGATGAGCTCAACGTGCTGGCCCGCCGGGGCAGACGCGGGAAGCGCCGAGAGCTTTTCGAGAACAAGGTCGGGGAAGCTCGCATCGCCGACGGTGACGCTGCGCGTGGCTCGATTGTTCGTCTCGTCGCGCTCCCCGATCGATTCCTCCGGATCCACCTCGGCGAGGAGCTCGAACGTTCCGTTCGAAGGCGGAGTCCACGTGAACTCGAACGAAGCCGTCCCTCCCGCCGGAATCTCGGGAAAGTTCGCCTCCGGACCGATGGGCGTCCCCCCGCTCGAGAGGCGCAGCCTCACGTCGAAGGCGGAATCCGACCGGGTCTTGAAAAGACCGATGAAGAACCCGACGTCCTCTCCGATAATCCCGAAGGGCAGCCCCAGGGCATCGACCGGCTGAAGCGTCTCGGCGTCGAGAGTGAGCGGAAGCTCCGGCGCCAAAGCGTTCGCATCGCCCAGAAAGACGTCCCCGAGGGCGCTCCTCCCGTCGATCGAAAGCTCCACCAAGGTGAGGAAACGGCCGCTGGTCGTAATTTGAAGGCTGTCCTCGTTTCCGAGCTCCGCGAACGAGAACGAGAGCTCGTTCCCGTTGACCGCGAACGTGTCGCTTCCTTCCAGGAACCGCGGCTCGATCTCGAGAAACTCTCCGTCCGTCCGAAGCGTGCCACTGAACGAGTGGCTCCGGTTGTCCGCGCTCGCGATGAGGGTCCAGAGCCTTCCGCGGTTCACGTTCTCGACGGTGACGCTCACCGGATTCTCCGTTCCAGAGACGGGAAACGACGGCGCTCCGATCGACTCCGAGGTTACCCTCAGGTCGACGTCCCTCTCGGGAAGAGGCAATCCCAGAAGCCACCGAAACGCGTTGTCGTAGTACTGGAGGTTATCGACCCGATCGAGGAGCTGGTTTCCGAACCGCTTCGTCCCGAATCGAATGATCCCTTGATCGTCGCCTTCCGTAATCGCAACCATGGCGAAAAGCTGCGTCATGACGAAGATGCGTCCCGCCCCCGCGATCGGACCGCCTCCCGGGTACACCGCCGCCATCGGAGCGTGGATCGGCGCCTGGTGCTCGTATACCGGTCTCATGATGACTTGCGCTTCTTCGGCAAGGTTCGCGAGGGAGTAGGCGAGGAACCATCGCGTCTGGACGATTCCCCGGTGGATCGGATGGTCCAGGAAGTTGTCGAGGTAATAGCTCTGAAACACCGCGGGACCCGTGGGGGGCCTCAGGTCTTGAATCGAGTTTCCGAGACCGACCTGAAGCCGGCTCGCCAGGTTCTGAAGGCTTTGCGAGCCGAACCTCGCCTCGATGACGAAGAACATGCCGCCGCCGCCCTGCACGTAGGCCAGGAGAGTATCGACTTCCTGTGTAGTGAAGGTTTCGAAGCGGTCGTTTCCGGTGACGACGATCGCGTCCGCGACCGAGAGAGCTTGAGACGTCAGAGGCTCGTCGCTATTGAGGGTCACGCTCTGGTAGCCGAGCTCCTGGAGCTTTCGGCGGAACTCCAGAACGTTCCCCTTCGGCATCTGGGTTCCGCTGAGAGTGTCGAAGATCCCCACCCGCGGCTTGCGGGTGTTTCCGGGATCCCCGACAAATATGGGCTCGTGGGTCTCGACGAAGAGGATCGTCGGCTTTCCCGAAACCCTCCCGGTGAGAGGCCGCATGACGATGTTGTTGTCGGCCTCGAGCTCGGTTCCCGTGTTATCGGTGAGCTTCACGAAGAACTCGTTCAGCCCTTCGGGAATCATCCAGTCGAAGAGGACGGTCGTTGTATTTCCCGAATACCCGTTCGAGAACGTCCCCGCGGGAATCGAGATCGTCTCCTGGCGCAAGAAACCGCCACCATTCGCCGGGTCTCCCAGGTAGAACCCTACCGTCACGTCGGGGGCTTCGACGAGATCCCCTTCGTTGCGCACGACGACCGTCGCCCTCACCGTCTGTCCCGCCATCGGCCGCGGGTTGGACCAGGAGATATCGGGGGCTTTCACCAGGGGGTCCGAAGCGGGCTCGTGGATCTTCATCGAAAAGCCGGCGTTGTTGTCGGATTCGAGGAACTCTTCGATCCCGGAGTCCGCGTCCGAGACCGCGACGAATCCCGCCGGGCCGCTCCAGGAGGTGCTGTCCCAGACGAAGTCGACCTGATTCGCGAAACCCCTCGGCAGCGGACCCACGGTCCGCTCTGCCACCGCCGTTCCGGGATCGCTCGGATCGAACGGGGCGAAGACGAAGAGCCGCACCGAGAAGTTCTGGCCCGAAGGCGTATCCAGAAGCCCGTCGTTCGTGTAGCGGAACCGGATGCGAATCTGTTTGCCCCGAGCCTGATCGAAGGGATCCCTTCCAGCTCCTTCGAGCAGCGGCTCGAGCGAAAGCCCCTTCAGATTGGGAAGGGCCGGCTTCACCGTGTATTGGGAGCTCACTACGTTATCGGACTCGTTGTCTTCCACGATCGTATTGTCCGGGTCCACCACTCCGAAAAACGTGTGAACCCCGGCGGTCGAGGGCCAGGAGAAGGGGAAGTCGCGCGACTGGTTGCGGTTCAGAGTCGCCGTCACGTTCTCCCCGATGAGGGTCGACCCCGGCTCTCCCGGAACCCCGAGCCAGAGCCGTGCTTTCACGTTCGAGAGCGGTACTTCGCCGGCGTTCGCGACGCGCAGCGTGATGGTGACCGTAGCGCCCACCGGAACGATGTTGGGAGAGAATTGGATTGGGGAGAAGGCCGAGAACGCCGCGTTCGTGGCTTTCGAGCGCACGTGATAGACCCCGAGCTCGCGCACGTTATCGGCCTCGTTCACCTCGTTCACCGCGTTCGCGGGATCGATCGAAGCGAAGATCGCATGGTCTCCCACTCTTCCCGACGACTGGAAGAGGAACGTGCCCGTGGTCTCTTGCCCGGCGTTGAGGCCGAAGAAGGCCGCCGACCCCAGCAGAACCGCCCCGGGGAGTCTCGGGTCTCCGTCATGAAAGCTCACGCTGAACGAGGCTGCGGTAGCGAATCCGCTGTTCCGCACGAAGATCGACTTCGCAACGTTGTCGCCCTCCGGCATCGTTTCCTCGAAAAACGGATTGCGCGTATAGCTGAAGGCGAGGTCCGGAAGGTCAGCGGCGATGAGAAACTCCGAAGACGCGACGTTGTTCGTCTCTTCAGCCTCGTCGATCGCTCCCAGCGGGTCGACGGAAACAAAGACCGGAACCGAACCCGAAAGTCCGGTGGTGTCGAGGCTCGCCGAGGCCAGCGCCGACTGATGCGCCGGAATGGCGGAGAGGAGCTGGTCACCTCCGAACGGGGTCCCGGGGCTCCCCACGCTGAAGCGCACCCGAACGTCTCGAGCGGCCTCACCGCCCCGGTTTCGCACCGCGGCCTGGAAGCTCACGACGCTTCCCGACCGAGGCCGGATCTGAGAAAGAAGGATGTTCTCGGGGGCGATCTCGAGATCCACCGGGTCGGCGACCACCGTCAAGCTCGCGACGGAGACGTTGTCCGTCTCGTCGATCTCTCCGATGGCATTGAACGGATCGACGGCGAGGTAGACGTTGTGGAGCCCCTCGAGCCCCGTGGTAGGCCAAGTGAAGCTCACTTGGCTTTGGCTCGCTCCCGCAAGAAGCGGAATCTCCTGCTGAGCGAGAAGCTGCGCCCCCGCGGGAACCGAAAGAGGCGAGGGAATGGGAAAGTCCCCCGGCGCTCTGAAAAAGCGCACCACGACCCCCGTCGCTGGAGCGGTCCCCAGATTCCGAACCTCCGCGGTGAAGACGGCGTCCACTCCCGCCCGCGGGTTCGTCGGATTCGCGACGAGCGAAGAAGCCTCGACATGAAGGTTCACGCCCCGGCGCCCCAGAGCCCGCACCGCGGACGCCGTCGTGAATACGTCTTCCTCCCAGCTCCCGTCTGAAAGCTGCGTTGAAACGAGATAGTCTTGCCCCGCGAGAGCGACGGACGAGCCCGCCTCCCCCGCGTCCGTGAGCGCGATGAGGGCGAGAGCCGTCTCCGTCGGAGTGGACGGACTCGACCCGAACCCTCCATCCGGATTCTGCCGCGAGCGCAGGAACGCCGCGCCGGAACCGATGAGAGACGAGAGGTCGAACCGGTCCTTCCAAAGTCCGAGCGCCGAGACGACCTCGGCCGTCACCACGGTGTGCGAGACCTCGTTCGGCTGAATCTCCCACCCGCCGTCGGAACGCTGCTCCGACCCGAGGAAATCGAACGCGCGGCCCACGGCGGCGAGATCGGTGAACCCCGCCCGTCGAAGCGAACGGAGCGCGAGAGCCGTCGTGAGTACGTCGCTTTCGTGCGACGGGTCGAGACCCCAACCCCCGTCTTCGTTCTGCCGCTGCGCCAGCTCGTCCATGAAGGCGCCCGGGTCATCCCCAGCCGCCATCAATCCTTCGAGCGTCCGCGCGAAATCGTGGTGGTTCTCGCTCCGGCGCCCGAGCAAGAAACCTCGCCCCAACGCGAGAGCCCCTGGATCGAGATCGGCTTCTCTCTTCGCGAGAAAAACCTGACTCGTATCCCGCGCAACCAGGCTCGTGTCGAACCAGCCGCCGACTCCGTTTCGCTGTTCTTCGAGAAATCTGAGCCCCGTAGCAATCGCCGGGTTCCGGTTATCGATGCTCGCAAGCGCCCACACCGCAAGAGCGGTCGGGATGACGTCCGGCGGCCGCCCTGAAGACGCTCCCCACCCTGATGAAGGAACCTGTGCCTCTCGAAGAGAGCGGACTCCCGCCTCGAGCGCCGGCAAAGGCGCCGAGCCCGCCTCGAGCGCCAGAAGCGAGAGAGAAGACGCGACGTCGCCCGCCCAACCCCCGTTTGGAGCCTGGGCTTCGATAAGAAACTCGATGCCGGAGAGCCCCGATGCATCGCCCGAGTCCATCGTTAGGAGAGCGAACGTGACGAGTCCCGTATGAAAGACGTAGTCCCGATCTCCCCAGCTCCCGTCGACGTTCTGCCGCGAACGAAGGAATGAAACCCCCTGCGGATCGCTCGCCCCCGCACGCGCCTCGGCCAGAACCGCCCAGGCGGTAAGACCGAGATCCCCGCCAAACGATCCGACGGGCTCCTGAAGCCCGGAGAAACCCGACACGTTTCCGCTCCCGAGCGCCTGGAAGACTCTCTCCGAGAGCGTGGTGAAGAGATGGCCGCGGAGGTTCAGACGCTCCGCGGAAAGGAGAGCTCCGGTCTGCTCGAATGCCAAGATGGAAAGAGCGGTCCGACTCGCATCAAGACGACCTTCGACAACGCCGTCAACGACCCGAGTGTCCAACCACTCGAGCTCACGTTCAGCAGAAACCTGCTGCGCCCGCGCGGAAAAGCTCGCAAAGAGGACCACGCCGGCGAGAACAAAGTTCCGAGTTCGGGGCATATGAACCACCTCTGCATCCGATCTGGGGTGGGGGAGCCCCGAGGTCTCGCGCTAGGAAACGGACTGCGCTTCAGGACATTTCATTAGAACCGTCTTTCTTGGAGGTAAACGCGGCGAGCGAGATGCGCTTCAGCGAACCTGTGGCACCGTACGTCCTGTAGACCAGCCACTCCCGAGCGCTGTCAACGGCGAAATCAGAAATCGGATCAGAAACCGTGGCTCGGCCCGTGAAATGCTTGCTGGCGCAAATCAGCGTGTGCGGCGCCGGCCATGGTAAGTTTTCTCCACAAAAGCAGCACCCATGGGACAAGACGACACCACCCGTTGGCAAGACAGGAGCGATACGACGAGTTTGTATCCCTTCATTGAGGTCTATGAGCCAGATGCCGCGGCCCCCATGTAGGCGGCTCGCGTCAACGGTGAAAATGCGGTCGTGTGGATCTCCAGTTAGCCTCCCAATCCCCATGTCCGTAGTCAGAAGTTCATTTTTGAGCGACCCGTCAGGCGAATGGAGAGAAAGGACGCATTCCTCCTCGTCTTCGCTGGTTCTTCCGATCTCAAGGGCAACGATTTCACCAGTCCCCAGCCAAGTGGCAAGCGAGCAATCCCTCAACGCGACTCGGTGCGCCTTGGCAAGCTGGTCCAATTCGAGAACGTATCCCCTGCGATAAGCATCACCTTCCACCCAAACGACGCTCCTGCCATTCGGGCTTATCGAAGGAAAGAGCACGGGACCCCGGGTAACGTACAGGTCCCTTATGCTGCCGGGTTCCAACATCAGCAATCTTTTCTCGGTGTGGGCGTAGACACGCTTTCCATCAAACGCAAACAGACCAGCTAGCCGGAGTTTCTCGCTCGTTACCCACAGATCCGGTTTGGCATAGCCGCTCTCGAAGTAAAGCAGCTCCGCTTTTCCTCCTGCCTTCTTCAAGCACACCATCGAGCCGTTGTCGGCGATCTGAATGTCCGTCAAGGGTGCATCAGCTTCGTACAGCACCTCTCCGTCGAGTTGGCCAACGTCTCGCACCTGAATGTCGGTCAATTCAAGATCTTCTGCGGTCATGCCTAGATTCTTCCAGAAGCCATTCAGGACATTTCACTATGACCGTTCTTATTGGGGTCAAATGCCGCGAGCGAGATCCGCTTCAACGAACCTGTAGCACCGAAGGTCCTGTAGACCAGCCACTCCCGAGCGCTGTCAACGGCGAAATCAATCATCGGATCAGAAACCGTAGCCCGGCACGTGATCTGCCTGCTGGCACAAATCAGTGTGTACGGGGCCGGCGCCGGTAAATTTTCTCCAAAGAAGCATTGCCCATCGGACAAGATCATGGCGCCTATCGGCAGGCCGTGAGCAATGTTACGAATCTGTGTCCCTTCGCTGAGCTCTATGAGCCAGATGCCAGAGCCCCAATTTCGGCGGCTCGCGGCCACGACGAGAATGCGGTCGTTTGGATCTCCAGTCAGCCCCCCAATCCCCATGTCCGTGGTCAGAACTGGACTTAGTAGAGACCCGTTAGACGAATGGAGAGAAAGGACGCATTCCTCCTCGTCTCCACGGGTGCGTCGGATCTCAAAGGCAACGATTTCGCCAGTTCCCACCCAAATCGCAAGACAGCATTCCGACAACTGTATCGAGCGTACCTTGGAACTTTCGAGAGTTTCGAGAACAAATCCCTTGGAGTGCGAGCGGCCTTCCACCCAGACCACGCTCCGACCGTTTGGGCTCATCGAGGGGAAGAACACGGGACGCCGGCTAACGTACACCTCTCTTATGGCGCCGGGTTCCACCATCAGCAAACTCTGCTCTGTATAGGCGTAGACACGTTTTCCATCAAACGCAAACAGAAGAGCCAACCGAAGCTTCTGACTCGTCACCCAGACATCCGGTTTGGAGTAGAAGCTATCGAAATAGAGGAGATCAGCCGTGTGGCCTGCCACCTTCAGGCAGACCATTGAACCGTTGTCGGCAATCTGAATGTTCGCCAGGGGAGCATCCGTTTCGTACAGAACCTCCCCATCGAGTTGGCCCAAATCTCGCACCTGAATATCGCTGAATACAAGATCTTCTGCGGTCATGCTAGAACCTTCCAAAAGCGGCCGCCAGCCCGAATTGGCCTTGCAGTTGGGCACCACCTGCTGCGGTGGCTAATCGTGCCACCAATGATAGTGCGATCACGAACACAGTAAACTCGAGCGGGGTTCGATCGAACTGGTACGTAATTATCCCGCTGCCTGGATCGAGCGTCACGTACATTTGCTGCCCCGCAACCAAAGGATGAACCAGATGCCCAGGCCAGACTGGAGGAATCGGAGGAATCGCAACTCCTCGACGCCATGGTACACCGCGTTCCGCTGCCAAGAGGCCCGTGATATAGCGGCGGATCTGAATCTCCCCCTTTGAGTAACTTCGCGCCGGCTTGATCTCGTAAACCTCTCCGGCAGTACCCGGAAAGAAGCGAGCGTCCTTATGAAACCGGATATCGGGTCTTCGCTTGTCATCATCATTGATAGCGAGGTCTATCGTAGCTCCCAGGCCAGCATAGTAGATCGAGATCACGGTGTGCGCGGCGATCCCAACGAGCCCCCAGTCCCTCCAATCCAAGAGCCCAGATGGATCCACGCGGTTTTGCGGATCCTGTCGCGCGTACAAATACCTGTGAAGTGTGGCTGGCTCCTTGGGCGAGCCTTCGAACAGATCGGCTCGCACGAATCTACCGAGGCTGGGATCTAGCCATCGGGCACGGTTGTAGTAGAAACCTAGGTTCGGATCGAAAGGCTCGCCAGCGAAGGTGTAGGGCTGTAGGTCCAGTCCATTGTGCGCGAGGGATTCACCGAAGGCGCTGTATTCGTAACTGTCCGTGACGAAGCCGTTCTCGTCGGTTAAGAATCGAACAGAGCCTAGTCCTTCGGCGTGGTAGAAGCGTTGCTCGGCCTGCCGGATGACGGTAAGGAGGTCATCGCCGCGGACGTAGAGTGCGAGGAAGGTTCCAGAATCGTCCGTCTCCGCGACGACATGACTGAGGGGGCCGGAGGTGTCGACCAGGAGGTTGGTGATCTGAGGCGGACCGGTGGGCGGTGTGAGTTCGGTCTTTATGCGGTTCCCGTCCGCATCATAGGCGTGGGTGACGACCGTTCCATCCATCTTCTCCACTCGAACGAGGCGACTCTCGAGATCCCAGAAGTAGGTCGCCTCTCCGGATTTTGAGGTGAAATTCCCGTCGTCGTCCCATCCGTACGTCGTCGAGCTATCGGTCAGGAGCCTGTCGCGGTTGTCGTAGGTGTAGTCGACGACTGCGGCGCCGCCGGTGGTGGTCTGCTTCACCCTGTTGCCGACGGGGTCGTACTGGAACACCTTCGAGTAGTTGAAAGCGCCGGAAACGGTCTCATTCGTGAGCCTGTAGAGATCATCGTACTCATACTCCCTCACCGTGCCGTCGGCTTCGGCGATCCTCTCGCGATTGCCTTCTGGGCCGAGAGCGTACTCGTAGGACTGAATCACCCCCGAGGGTCCTGTCGTGCGCAATTCGGTCAGTCGATTCTGCCTGTCGTACTCGTAGGTGGTCGCTGTGCTATTCGGGTAGGCGAGACTGGCGCGGTTCCCGTTGAGGTCGTAGCCATACTTGGCAACCTTGCCGTTGGGATCGGTCACGGTCTTGAGGCGGTTCGCCCGGTCGTAGGTGTAGGTCGTCGTCAGAATCTGACCTTCGACGTGCGCGGTCAGCGACTCGCGATTTCCCGCGGCATCGTAGCTGAAGGTGAGCTTTCGGCCGTCGGGATAGAGGATTTCCGTCACCCTGTCCCGCAGGTCGTAGCGGTAGCGGGTGATGCCCCGCGAGTCCTCGACCGTTTGGCGCTGGCCGGTCCTGGTATAGGTGAACCGTACGAAGGTCCCGTCGGGATAGGACTTCTCCTTGAGCCGGCCTACCTCATCGTAGACGAAATTGATGATCTGACCTTTGGCGTCCGTCTTGCTCTCCAGAAGCCCCCTGGAGTTATAGAGGTAGGTCTCGAACTTTCCGTCCGGCCAGGTCTTCTTCGCCAGAAGATTGCGCTCGTCGTGCTCGAATTCGGTTCGGTGACCGTTGGCGTCAATGATTGCCGTCCGGTTCCCGGTACCGTCGTATTCGTACCTCGTCACGCTTCCGAGGGCATCGGTGACAGAGGTCAGTTGTCCCGCCTCGTCGTAGCCGAATCGGATAGTCCGATTGGCCGGGTCCGTCTCGGAGATCTTCCGTCCGATGGAGTCGTAGGCGGTCGATTGAACGGTTCCGTCGGGAAAGAGCGTCTTGACCCGCCGGTTGAGCGCGTCGAATCGGAACTCCGTGCGATTCCCTTTCGGATCGACGAGCGCGGTCTGGTTGCCCGCGTCGTCGTACTCGAACCGCGTTGTCTCCCCGAGAGGATTCCGGATCGAAGTCCGCCTCCCCATCTCGTCGTAGGAGAACTCCGTCCGGTTCCCTCGCTCATCGATGGTTGCCACATGGCGGCCTGCCCGGTCGTATTCGTTCGTCGTCGATGTCCCATCGGGGTGGGTTAACTTCGTGAGCTGATTCTTCGCATCGTAGGCTCGCGTGGTGACGTGGTCGTTCGGCTCGCCAGCTTTGCGGATCTCTTCGAAGATGGGGTTTCCTGCCTTGTCCTCCTGGCGGAACACGGTGGCGCCGTCCGGGCGGAAGATCGAAACCAGGAGCCCCTGACCGTTCACGTCCCTGTAGGCATAGTTGGTTGTGTGTCCGGCTTCGTCCACCTCGGAGCGAAGCTCCCCGGCCGGGAAGAAGACCGTCCGCCTTACGTTCCCGAGCGCGTCATGGATCTCGGTGATTCGTCCGTTTCCGTCGTAGACCGATCGCGTGACGTGTTGCCGCGGGTCCTCCTCGGTTTCGAGGTTCCCGGCGACATCGTAGGTGATCGTCGTCGTCCGGGAGACGCCACCGACGACAAGCGTTTCCGTGAGCTTCCGGCCCGAACCGTCATAAGTGCTCTCGACGGTGGTCCCGTCCGGGTTGGTTTGCCGGGTCAGGTTCCCCGAAGGGTCGTATTCGAACTCGGTGACCTTCCCTTGGGCATCCGTCGTCGACGTCAGGTTTCCCTGGGAGTCGTAGACGTTCGCGGTCTTCCGGCCCAGGGAGTCGGTGCTGAAAATGAGGTTATTGGCCGCATCGTAGATGAAGACGGTGGTCACCGTCCTTCCGTTTACGAAGCGAATCTCGCTCGTGCGGTTCCCTCGGGAGTCGTAGGCGTACTCGGCTCGGTTCCCGAGTGCGTCCACTTCAGCTCTGAGGTTCTTCTTCTCGTCGTACTCGAACGTCCTCCGGCCTCCGAGGGCGTCCACGATCGCCGTCACCAGACCCCGGGAGTCGTATTCGTAGACGCTCGTCCCGCTGTTGCGGTCGGTCACGAGTGCCCGGCGCGCCACCGGGTCGTGCTGAACATTGTTGGAATTGCCTCGACGGTCCGTCGCCAGGATGAGCCTTCCGTCCGCGTCGTACTCGGTTCGGAGCGGAGTGCGGCCTTCCGGGTCGTCGATGTCCAGGAGGTCGTGCTTGTCGTTGTAGCTGTACGTGGTGACGTTGTTCTCAGGGTCCTTCACGGAGACCAGGTCGCCGTTCGCGTCGTATCCATACTCGATTCGGTTCCCTTTGGGATCGACGACTGCCTGGATACGCCCCTCCGCGTCCCGCTCGAAAGTCACTCCGGCGCCCGACTGGTGGGTGATTCCGCCGGGGGCGAACGTCAGCGTGTTGCCGTTCCGGGTCTCGACCGAGCGCAGTTCTCCGAAGGCGTAGTTGTAGCGGTCGCCGTTTTTGGTCTCGAGAGTGAACCGCTCCTGGAAGGTGATGAAGTCCACCACGTCCCAGTGGAGCTTGTCGTAGACCCCAGGCTCGGGCGTGTAAGGGATTTCTCGCAACCTTTGAAAGTTCTGGGAATTCGAGGGGTCGATCCCGATGAAGAACGTCGCCCGCTTCCCGTCGGGGAGGTTCAGGGTGACGTTGAAGTTTGGGTCGATCGTGTAGGTGCAGGCGAAGGACAGGTTCCAGCCAACTCCGAAATCCCCCTTGGTCTTGTCGAGGCTTCGATAGGTCCTCGTGATCGTGATGGGGATCCCGGATACCGGGACCTCGAGATCGGTGAAGGACAGCTCGAAGTTTCCAACCTTGAGGTCTCCCGCGGGGTAAACGGTTAACGTGCGGCTCTCGATCTGGGTTCCATCGCTCGCGGAAAGACGGAGGTCATACGGATCGTTGTCGAGGAGAGTCGTGTCGAGCCGGCCGAGGACTCCGTTTACCACCGGCTGGTCGGAGGTCTTTAGCACTTGCCAGTCGGCGGCCTTCAGGTGCTTGTACTCGAGGGTGTAGCTCGAAAACGTCGAGTCGGTCGCGGTTCCCAGGACGTCGACTACTCCCGTGAGCTTGTCGTTATGCTTCGGGTAGGTGATTTCGATCGTAGGAGGACGGTCGACGCTTTCGACCAGGACGTTCAGCTCCGCGGAGGCGTTGGAGGTTTCGAGCCGGGCGACGTAGTTGGCGTCGGGCACAAGCGTGCCGCCGTTGGCGCTCCCGTTCCAGACGACCGAGAGAAGCTCGCTCGTACCTGTGACGGTTCGGACGGGAGCACCCGATACGGCGTCACGTAGGGTGAGCGTCCACGACTGCGCTCCTTCGAGCCGCGCGGAGAGGACGGTTTGGTCGTCGAGACCATCTCCGTTCGGAGTCAAAGTCTCGGGTCTCGCCTGGTACTCACTGATGGCGTTCGCTGTTCGGAAATCGACCGAGGCCATGCCCTCGTTGTTCTTCGCGTCGAACGCTTTCGCGGTGATCCGATGGGCTCCGTTCGAGAGCTTCTCGCTCCGGAGAGTGTGGGTGAAGGGAGAAGCGACAAAAACCTTCTCCAAAGTGGAGTCCACGAAGAGCTCGACTCGTGCCACTCCCACGTTGTCTGACGCCTGGACCTCGATAGGGACGAACCCGCTCAGGTTCGCGCCGTTCTGGGGCGCGAGAATGCTCACCGCGGGAGGAGTCGCGTCCCGGCCGGGGTTGAAGACGTCTGCCGTACGCGTCGCGACGGATACGTTTCCCGCGTCGTCCCGCGCCGTGAGCCTCAGCGTGTAGATCCCGTCGTCGTCGGACTCGGTGTTCCAGATGCCGAGCCTTCCGTTGATGACCGGGAAAGAGCCGATCTCGATGCGGGTGAATCTCGCCGGGGCGTCACCCTTTCCGATCTCGAGGGTGTAGCTCCGGAGCGCGGCATCGTCGGCGGTTCCGAGGACGCTCAGGATTCCGCCCACTTGCGCTCCGTCCGAGGGGTTCAGGATCTCTGCCAGGGGCGCAGTGCGGTCGAGCCGCACTCTCAGACGGACGGGAAGGGCCTCGAGTCCCGTCGAGACGTCCGTGGCGTTGAGCTCGATGTCGTAGAAGCCGTCCGGAAGCTCGGCCCCCGTCTCGTCGCGGCCGTCCCAGGAGACGTCGATGACGAGACCCTGGCCCGTGAACGTGCGGCGAAGATCGTTCGCCTGGCGTACGTCAACGGTCCAATCCGACTCCCGCGAGATGGACGCCGCGATCTGCGCCAGGTCCTGGACGGAGTTGCCATCGGGAGAAAACTCCCTGGGGGCCACCAGGGCTCTCGTCAGGTTCGGGCGGCCGCTGATCCGGTCGATGGGAGAAGAAATCGCGATGGCCGCTGCGATGGTGGTGACCTTGTCGGGAACCGACGTGTCCCGGAACCAAAACGCGATGGACGACGCCGCGGGGACGAAAGAGAACTGCACGAGCTTGAAGACCGCATGCGCCTGATTCAGCCAGTTCCGAAGCGGTCCCGTCACCGGAGCGTAGACGTTCGCGGGCTCGTCTTGAAGGTAGACCGCGGGACGAAACGGCGTCGTGAGAAGAGCGAGCCCCACGGGTCCCTCGGGGTACAGGTTGAAGGCCGAAGCTCCCGTTTCGGGATCCAGGACTCCGAATCCCGTGCGCGAGAACCCGCCCGAGGATACCGGCTCCGCGGGAACCGTCACCTGGCGGCCCGAGGCGACCGCGTTCCGGATCGCGTCTTTCGCTCCTTCCGGCAGAAACGAGAGTGTTGCGAGGATCGCATCCGCGTTCGAGGCGTCCAGGGTGTGGATGGGCTTCGACTCGTTGTTCCCCTGCTGGATGACGCGCATGGCCGAGGTCGCTCTCGACCCCAGGCTCTCTTCGAGCGAGGCATGTTGGAGGGCGGAGGCCGAAAGGCTAGAGGCCACGAGGAACTGGCGCTCCTTCACCCGGTCGCCGTCGAGTGAAAAGGGCCGCAACACGTCCGCGTTCAGCCGTAAAGACAGCCGGTCGGCTCGCGCGAGAAACGGGACTCCGAGAAGACCCTGGAGCTCGAGGGCCGCTTTCACCGTCACGAAGGACGGCTCCCTCGTGAGAAGACACCGGAGGCTCCCCGCGGCAATGTGGTTCAGGGCATCGAGCTCGTGAAAGTAGCTCGTCCCGATGGCCGCGAGGGCCTCGCCCAGGATCGCCTCCCTCTCCGTCGCTGTCCTCTCCGCCGTCCGCAGGCGCGCGAGACGCTGATGGAGCATCTCCACCGACGTACTCTGGAGATCGAAGACCAGCGCCGCCATCTCGCCCGCGACGATCGCCTGGCGGCTCGAGTAGGAGATTCCCGGCCCGCGGACGCTCACCTGGAGGGCTTCGATTCCTCCCATCCCCGTCGCCTGTCCCGTCGCGACGATCTCTTCGTCGAACCGGAGCTCGGGAGTCACCCGCATCAAGTAGACGGGAAACTCTTCCTCGTTGACGTGGGCGGCGAGAGTGGCCTCGTCCGCCGAGGTCGAGGGCGAGTACGACAGGACCACGCGCTTTCCCGCGAGCTCGCTCGGCCGCGTACGGTAGTTGAAATGAGTCGTCCCCGCTGCCCCTACCAGCTCGAATCCCAGCTCGTAGGAGAAAGTGGCGGGGATCGAGGCCATCTCGGTCGCACCGGGCTCGGCTTTGAAGGGAAGAGAGCCGGCAAGCGCCCCCAGCTCCTTCGGAACGATCATCCGGTCGAAGAAGAGCGTATCCACCTTGCGGTCGTTCGCCGCGGCATAGCTCTCGGTGAGCCTCGACCACTCCTCGATGCGGTCCAGGATGAGAGGCTCGGAAACGTCTGTCACGGACGAAGCCGCTTCGTCGACCCGCGCCTGCGCTTTGATGTCCGCAAGAAAGGAAGCCGGGTCGACTCCGATCTCCGCCGTCACGTCCCTTCCGGAAGAGAAATCATAGGCTTTGAACGCCGGGGCGAGATCGATCCAGCTCGAAGCCCCTCGCCTTCCCGTGGGCTCCCCGAAACGCGTCCCGAGGTCAGACGCGTACTCGACATAGGCCCGGACCCAGGTGTACTGGAGCCGTACGCCGCTCACCCCTCGAGAATCCGTCGTAACTCCGGCAGGAACCCCCGCTCGCTGGAGAGCGTCCGCGGCGCGTTCGGGGTCGTCGATGCGGAGCCAGGAAGCCAGATCCTTCCGCGGGACCCGGATGACGCCTTGGACGTATCGGGCGGGAATTCCGCTCGCGCGGAACATAGCGATGAGAAGAGATGCCTGGTCGGCGTCGTTTCCCGCGAGCTCCCGGAGAGTCTCCTCGGCGCCTTTCAGAGAGCCGTAGTAGAGCTCGGTATCAATATTATTGCGGACGAACTCGTACATCCGAACCGGCGAGCCCTGGCGCTCCGCGATCGCGCGGACCTGTTCGGTGAACGGTGTTTCGGGGGTTTCAGCGAGGTCGGAAGAGCTTGGAGGCTGCACTCGGCTCTGGAGCGCCAAGGGGGCGGCCGCGGGCGACGATGGCGCCGCCGCTCTCATGCCGAAGCCGGGGGCAAACGACGCGCGGGCCGAAACTGTTTGATTCCAGAGAGCCGCGAGGAAGAAAAGCGCTCTCCTGATGCGCGACGGAGGTTGATAGGCTTCTCGACGTGGCTCGATCGGCTCGGGAAGCTCCGGTGTCACGCGCTCCGGGGCCCAGTGCGGAAGCTCCTCGGAGGCCTTCCATATTGGAGGGCGGAGATTCCGAAGTGCGACCTCCTCGGTGACTTCGTGGAACCTCTCGAGCGCGTCTTCGAGATCCTGGGCCTCCCGAGACCCGGGAGATGCGGTGAGCCCCCGCTCCACACGCTGGAAGGCGTCGTCGATCTCCGAAAGGACTCCCTCGACACGAGAAGAGAGAAGTCGAAACCCCTCCCGTGCTGCCTCCGGCATCCGTCGGCGTCCGAGGCTTTCGGATTCTTCCGAGAACTGCTCCGTCAGGTGATTCCGAAACTGGTCGATCTCCTTGCGAAAGAACTCCGCCGCTTCGATCTTTCCCGCGGGGGGAAGCCTCGAGCCAAGCTTGCGCGATGCTTCCTCGGCGCGCTCGAGGAAGATGCGGGATCGCTCGACGAGATGGTGAGGCTTTGCCTCCTCGCGTCCTCGAGGCCGGGCCTCGGATTGCGCGGCATAGGCGAGAGTCGCCGCGTCGACGTTCAGGAGGAAGAACGAAACGAGAAGGGGATAGGCAACGAACCGGGTTCGATCGAGAAGATGTCGCATGATTTCGACCTGACACGAGCTTCTTCAGGACCGACGGCGAGGTTGGGGAGCTTTACCGGCGGACCAGAGAGGACGGGACCTCGTCTGGTGCGAAGAGGCTAACAGAAAAGAAATCGGGATGTCAATAGCGAGATTGTTCTTGCCGCCCCCTCAGTTTTCGTCAGTTCCGCAAGGGTAGCGCCCACGGCCGGCAGGAATCAGAAAGAACCAAAGCGGCGGGCTTGGCCGCAAACAACGACGAAGGCGGCCGAGGCTGAGCCCCTGGCCGCCGACGCGCACGATGGCGTTGCTACACCGCAATGACGAAGGGGATGCTCAGCATGCGCAAATGCTCGAGGAGGGAAGCGACGGACGTAGCCGCGATCCATAATGAAGACCGATTGCTCAAAGTTAAAGTTAAAGTTAAAGTGCTTTGGCTAGAGCTTAACGGATTCGCCGTACCGACGTAATCCGAACCGGAGGCGTGAGCCTCTGCTCCTCGCGCGGCGATGCCTGGATCTTCCGCACGACGTCCATCCCGGAGACGACTCGTCCGAAAGCGGCGAAGCCCTGGCCATCCGGGTTGCGCTTGCCACCGAAGTCAAGCTCCGGCTGATCCCCGATGCAGAGAAAGAAGCTCGAGGTTGCCGAGTCCGGCTCGCCGCGAGCCATGGAAATCGTTCCGTCGCGGTGCGAGAGGCCGGTCGAGGTCGTGCGCTCGAGAGCGATTGGCTCGCGCTTCTCGCTTTCCTTCGCGGCGGCGACGCTCGCCTGGACGACCTCGATCTTGACCTCGTTGTCCGGCTGGTTGTCCGGAGTCACCGTTCGGTGGAACTGACCGCCGTCGTAGTGGCCGGCGTCGGCGTAGTGGAGGAAATTCTCCGCAGTGATGGGCGCCCGCGCCTCGTCGACCTCGACTTCGATCTCTCCGATCTCGGTCACGATGAGGACGCGCACCGCGCCCTGCGCCGCGAGAAAACCCGTGAGGAAGGTGAAAGCGATCATCAGAACCTGAAGAGCTTCGTGAACTTTACCGCAAAGGTGCGGCTTTGGAGCAGAGGAAACCCGCTGACGTCGGTGGCCCGGCCATCGGTATAGACCACGAACAAATCGCTTCCGGGCTCGTACTCCCAGCGGAGCCGAACGCTCGTCGAGACCGAGTCGCTCGCGGAGTTGTACTGAATGAAGCTCATCACCGCCGTTCGCGGGCTGAGAGTCCAGTTGAAACGCGAGCTCACCAGATCGGTTCGGAACTTCCCCTGCGGCAAGTCGACGAAGTTGAAGCCGAGGCTTGGCTCGATGGAGAACTTGGGAGAGACCTCGATCCGGGCAACGTAGGCGATCTCGTGCCTCTCGCCGCCGAAGAACGTCCCGGTGCGAAACAGGAGGTCGCCGGGGACGGGCCTCTGGGGGCCGAAGCGGTAGAGAAACCTCACGTCCTCGAAGTCGTAGCCCCCGATCGGAAGCACCACGCCCACGGCGATCTCGAACTCTTCCGGAAGAAACTCGTACTGGCGGTTGTACTCCACCGTGGCCTCGTCGCCCACCTGGAACTCGGTCACGAACCTCCCCTGATAACGCCGGGTCTCCAGGATTCCGCTCGGCTCACCTTCGATGTAGTCGATCTCGCCTTGAAAGACAAAGCGACGGATGGCGTCAATCGCGGGTCGAGGGCTGAACCGCGCCTGAGCGTAGTCTCGGCGAAAGGCCTCGCGGCTGAGAAACCCCAGCTCGGGCTTGAAGCTGTCCCCTACCAGAAGGTGCTGAAGCACGAGGCCATAGCGATCGCCTCCATAGTCGAGATGCGCTCGATAGCTGGTATCGTTTCCGGCAACGACACCCCCCGCGGCGAGGGGCGTTCGGCTCACGGCATAGAAGGCGTTGACGCGCAGGTTGGTGAAGAAGGAAAAGTTGGCGTCGACCCCGAGGAGGCTATTGGCGTCGGCGCCCTCGGTCAGCGACGTCGTTCGATGGGTCGCGAGGACCCCGACGTCGCTCCTACCGAGGATGTCGCGCCGCAGACGAAAAACGCTGAAGTTCGTGGCATCGATCGCGACCTCGTCGGCGCCCCGGGTCTGGATGTTGAGAGCCCCGATGCGGTAAGCGCCTGCGCGTCCGGTGACACGGGCTCCGGTGAGAATCGGATCGACCCCGAGATCGGTCAGTCCGATGCGGCGGCTGAAGAACGGGATGGGGGTGAGCTCGGTTTCGTCGTCTCCCGGATTGTTGCGGCTGCCCCCGCGCCGCTCGACACCGCCAAAAGTGAAAATCGACTGCCCCTCTAGAAAGAATTCTCGCTTCTCCGGGAAGAACAAGCTGAAGCGGGAGAGGTTCACCTGCTGCTGGTCCTCCTCCACTTGAGCGAAATCGGTGTTGTAGGTGAAATCAGAAACCAGTCCCGGGGTCAGGCCGTACTTGACGTCGAGCCCGGCGTCGCCGTCGAAGTCGTTCTCCCGCGGAGGATCCGCCGCGCGGTCGGTGACCGCTGTCGCGATGCCGTACGGCTTGAGCTCGAGGCTCCTCGAGCCCAAAGGAGCCTCGATCCCCACGAGCGTCGCCGCCTCCGAGAATTTGTAGATGCCGCGGAATCGGTGGGAGGCCGCGACCGGCGAAAGAAACACCTCCTCGTTCTTCCAGCGTATCGAGCGCCTCAGGTTGAAGCTCCAGATCTGATCGCGGCCCTCGCGGTAGCGCAGGGATTTGAAGGGGATCGCGATCTCGACCATCCACCCCTGGTCGAAGACCGACGCCTTCACGTCCCACACGGTGTTCCAGTCCTGGTTGTTCGTCTGCCCCTCGTCCCCCACCGCCTGGTCTCGAAGCGCGCCCAGAGGATTCGTCTGGAAGAAGAACCCGTTGCGCCGATCGTAGAAAGTATCAAACACCAGAGTGAGGCTCTCGTTCTGGAAGATGTTGAAGTTGTCCCGCCGCATCTCGTTGATGATCATCCGCTCCGGGTGACTGTCCCAGCATCGGGCGCTCACGTAGATACTCTCGTCGTCGAAGAACACCCAGGCCTCGGTCTTCTCGGTCGCGGGCTCGCCTTCCCGCGGCTCCTGCTGGATGAAGTCGCTCACCGGAAGAACCTGCGAATAGACCGGCTCGTCGAGCTTCCCATCGAGGACGATGGGCTCGGCGATGCGCGTGGCCCGGAGCGTGACTCGGCCGCGGTCGTCCCTGGAGACGACGGCCGGGGCCACCGGTGGCGCCGGACCATCGATGACCGGCAACCCATCGTTCTGGTCTTGAGCCGGAATCTCGCGCGACGAAAGCAACTGGGCAACGACGAGAATCGGGAGAGCGCTAGAATGAACCCGCGACGGCATCGATCATGGATTCTAGCAGGGGTTCGTTCGAAACGGCCTATCCCCGTGGATTCTTCCTCGATCCGGCGTCGCGCGACGGACTGGAGCAGTACGCCCGGGACCAGGGGTGGATGGCTTCCGGCGAGGCTCTCCTCTTTGTCTCGAAGGCGGGCGAGGGGAACATGAACCTCACGCTCCGGCTTACGACTACCGAGAAGAGCTTCATCCTCAAGCAAGCTCGCCCCTGGGTCGAGAAGTATCCCGCGATCGAGGCGCCCGCCGGGCGCGCGCTCGTCGAGGCCGCCTTCTACGAGGCGATTTCTTCTCGTTCCGCGATCCGCGCCGCCATGCCCGCGCTCCTCGGGCGGGACCCGGATTCCGGAGTTCTCGTCCTCGAAGACCTGGGAGAGGCGCAGGACTTCACCGGGCTCTACGGGGGAGAGCGACTTTCGGAGCGCGATCTCGAAGCGCTCGTCTCCTTTCTGGCCGAGCTGCATCGTCCTTTCAACGCGCCGGAGCGCCTCTTCGAGAACCGCGAGATGCGGGCCTTGAACCACGAGCACATATTCCGCCTACCCCTGGCCTCCGACAACGGTCTGGACCTTGATCGAATCACTCCCGGGCTCGGCCTCGCGGCGCGCGAAACGAAGGAGGACGAGTCGTACGTCGTGCGGGTGCGCGAGCTCGGCTCTCTCTATCTCGAAGACGGCCCGTCTTTGGTGCACGGCGACTTTTTTCCCGGAAGCTGGCTCCGAACGGCCGGCGGGATTCGCGTCATCGATCCCGAGTTCTGCTTTCTGGGCAACGCGGCCTTCGACGTGGGGGTGCTGCGCGCGCATCTGCACCTCTCTCGACAGCCGGAGCTCGCCGAAAAAGCCATCGCGCTTTACGGCGCGAGCGCAGACTTCGCCGCGACCGCGAACGGCTTCGCCGGGGCGGAGATCATGCGCCGGCTCATCGGAGTGGCGCAACTTCCTCTGGAAGCTGGGCTCGAGGAAAAGAGGGAGCTCCTCGCGCTGTCGAAAGCCCTGATGTAAGCTCCCTCTCGAAGAGGAGAAGAGCCGATGCGAACCCCGCGAACCTTCCTGGCGCTTTCCGCGATGCTGGCCTTGACGCGATGCGCTTCCCCGCCGGTGCAGGAGCCCGCGGACCTCGTGCTCCGAAACGGCAAGGTCGTCACCGTCGACGAATCCCGGCCGGAAGCGAACGCCGTAGCGGTGCGCGGGGGCACGATCGTCGCCGTCGGCAGCGACGAAGAGATCGAAGCCTACATCGGCCCCGAGACCGCGGTTCTCGATCTGGCGGGCCGGCTCGCGATCCCCGGGTTCATCGAGGGCCACGGGCACTTCATGAGCCTCGGAAACGCGAAGATGATCCTCGATCTCACCAAGGTCAAAGACTGGAACGAGATCGTCACCATGGTCGGCGAGGCGGCGAAGACCGCGGAGCCCGGCGCTTGGATCCAGGGACGGGGATGGCACCAGGAGAAGTGGTCCTCGCCTCCACCGGGCGCGGTCGAAGGTCTTCCGCTTCACATCGGCCTCTCCGAGGTCTCTCCCGGGAACCCCGTGATCCTTACGCATGCGAGCGACCACGCCGGTTTCGTGAACGCGAAGGCGATGGAGGTCGCGGGAATCGATCGCAACACTCCCGATCCGCCGGGGGGCACCCTCGTCAAGGGGCCGGACGGCGAGCCCATCGGCGCGCTGCGCGAGACGGCCCAGCGGCTCGCCGGCGACGCCCTCCAGCAGTACCTCGACCAGCGTCCCACCGAGAAGAAGCGCGCCGACGATGAGAGGCGCGTCGATCTCGCAAGCCAGGACTTGCTCTCGAAGGGAGTCGTGAGCTTTCACGATGCCGGGGCGGATTTCGCCACCATCGATTTCTTCAAGGAGATGGCGGAGTCGGGAAAGCTTCCCGTCCGGCTCTACGTCATGGTGCGGCGCGAGTCGAACGAGGCGATGGACGAGAAGCTCCCCCGGTACAAGATGACGAACGCCTATGACGGGCATCTCACCGTACGGTCCATCAAGCGGCAGATCGACGGCGCTCTCGGTTCGCATGGCGCCTGGCTTCTCGAGCCGTACGAGGATCTCCCCGGGTCCTCGGGCCTGGTGCTCGAGCCCGTCGAAGACATCGCGGCGACGGCCGCGCTGGCGGTGAAGCACGGGTATCAGGTCAATACCCACGCCATCGGCGATCGCGCGAACCGCGAAACGTTGGATATCTACGAGAAGGCGTTCGCGGCCGCCCCGAATGGTGGACGGGACCTGAGGTGGCGCATCGAGCACGCCCAGCACATCGATCCCAACGATGTGCCTCGTTTCGCGAAGCTCGGAGTGATCGCGTCGATGCAAGGCATCCACTGCACGTCCGACGGTCCCTGGGTTCTTAAGCGTCTCGGCGAGGAGCGGGCGAAATCCGCCGCGTACGTGTGGCGAGATCTCATCGCCTCTGGAGCCGTCGTCACCAACGGTACCGACGTGCCGGTAGAGGACGCCGATCCGATCGCGAGCTTCTACGCCTCGGTCACGAGGGTCATGGCGGACGGGACGGCGTTTTTTCCCGAGCAGGTGATGACCCGCGAGGAGGCTCTGAAGTCCTACACCCTCCTGAACGCCTACGCCGCGTTCGAGGAGGACGTGAAAGGCTCGATCTCTCCCGGGAAGTACGCGGACATCGTCGTCCTCTCGAAGGACATCCTGACAGTGCCGGCCGAGGAGATTCGCCAGGCGAAGGTCGTCTACACCATCGTCGGGGGGAAAATTCTCTACCGCGCCGAGGGTACGCCAACATCCGATTGAGGCAGCGCGAGAAGCTTCGCGAGCGGAGCGAGCCCGGCCGGGAGGAAGCGATTGCGCCGAAGGCGCGAATCGCGGGAATCCGGCCGTCCTCCCCGAGCGAAGAGCGAGGGGAGCGAGCCGAGCGAGGAGCGAGGCGAGCAATAAAGATGAAACGCGATCTGGATCTCGTTCGCCGCATTCTCCTCCACATGGAGCAAGGCGACGCCAGCCCGTCGGGGTGGAGCGCCTTCACCGACGACGGGTACGAATTCAGCTCCATCCATTTCCACGTCCGGCTCCTCCACGACGCCGGTCTCATCGAGGCGGATGAGATCGTTCCGGGACAGTGGTGGCCCGAGCGCATGACCTGGTCGGGCTACGAGTTCGTGGATGCCGCTCGAAACGAGGACCTCTGGCAGGAGGCGAAGCGGAGAGTCGAGAAAAGTACGGGCAGCGCTCCTTTCCTGATCTTTCACGAGCTCCTCATTCGCGGGATCCGCACCCGCCTCGAGAACGGCAGCTCCTAAGGAAATCCAATACAAGGGGGATACGGGGATTGGAGGACATAGGGAGATAAATTGGCCAATCGGTTCTGATTCATATTCATCTCCCCATCTCCTCCTCATCTCCCCATCCCCCTTGCATTTCTTCTTTGCGCTAAGATTTCCAGTCGCCGGAAGGCACAATCGTGAACCCGTCGGGCGGCGGCGCCGCGTGAACGTAGATCTCGACGTCCCGTCCATACTCGCGGAGGTGGACCGTCTCGCGCCAGTACTCGTACGGCTCTTCGAGAGCGTCGAGCTCGCTCAACTTGCCTTCGTCGACGTCGAAGACTTCGACGAAGATCCGCGTCTTTGCATCTGAAGGAACGAGCATCGGAAATGCCCCGTTACCGTACATGTGGTAGGGGATCTCGACGAAGCCCCGGAACGACGACGTCCGTCCCGGAAGAAACCGCGCGTAGTTCTCCTCGCCCGTCTTGAGTGTCCCGTAAACCGCAACTAGCATGTTCTGGCCCACGTTCACATCGACGCTAACAAATCCAAGGCAAGGGGGATAGGGGGATGGGAGGAGATAGGGAGATAATCCGTCAGGGTTTTCTGATTCATCTCCCCATCTCCTCCTATCTCCCCATCCCCCTTTCTTGGTCTTAGTACCCGAGGGCGCTCGTCTCGCGGCGCACGTCGCCGGCGGCGATGAGAAGGCCGGTCTCGGGATCGCGGTACGTAACCGTCAGCGCGCAGGCGTGCCAGTCCCAGATTCCCCAGGGCTTCAACACGTGTCCCTTTCGTCGTAGAGCATCGACGGTTTCCGCCGGAAATCGGTCCTCGAGCTTGAGCACTCCCGGGTTCTCGTTCACCTCGCTCCCCGTTTCAGGATAGTTGTAGCTTCCGAACCTCGGCTGGTCGAGGGCCTGCTCGGGCGACATTCCCCAGACGACGACGTTCAGAAACACCTGGAGGATCACCTGGAGCTGCTCGTCGCCGCCGGGTGTCGAGAGTCCCATGAAGGGCATACCGTCCTTCATGACGAGAACGGGGCTGTTGGTGTTGCGCGGGCGTTTCCCCGGAGCCATCACGTTCGCGAGCGTCGGGTCGAGGTTGAGCTGCGACATGCGCCGGCCGAGCCCGAATCCCCAGCCGGGAATCAGGGGGTTGACCAGGTGGCCATCGCTCTCGGTGATCGAGAACAGGTTTCCCTCGGAATCGATCACGTTCAGAGACGTCGTGTCCTCGATGGCGCGGCCCGGGACTTCGCCACGAGCGCTGGCAAAGCTCGTCGGTGAATCCTTCGCCACTTTCTCCATGCGAGACGGGTCGCCCCAGGGAGGCATGTCGGAGAACGCCTTGTCGCGGTCGACGAGCTCGGCCCGCTTGCGCGCGTACTCCTTCGAGTAGAGCGCCTCGGGAGCGCGGGTGAAGTCCGGGTCGCCGACGTATTTGTGGGAGTCGGCCATCCCGAGATTGATGATCTGCGAGAGAAGATGGACGTACTCGGCGGTATTGAACCCGAGGGACTCGTAGTCGAAGCTCTCGAGCATGTTGAGGAACAGGAGGAGCCTCGGTCCCTGGGACCATCCGTCGCCCACGAAAACGTCGTAGCCGCGAAACGTCGTCGAGAGCGGCTTCGTCCACTTCCCTTCGTAGCCGGCGAAGTCCTCGTAAGCGACGAGGCCATCCTCGAACTGGGAGTAGAAATCGGCTGCGGCGCGGGCCGGGGCGCCTTTGTAGAACGTATCGCGGGCCGCGCGGATTCCGTCGGACCTCGTTCCGCCAGAGGCAAGCGACTTTCGCTCCGCATCCATCATGTGCCGAATGAGCTTCCCGAGGTCCCGGTTGACCATGAGGTCCCCAAGCCGCTGATTCCCCACGCCTTTCGGGAACCAGAACTGGACGTTTCCCGGGAAGCGCAGGATCGAATCCTGCTCGGCGTCGATGAGCCCCTTCTGGTGCTTATATAGATGATAGCCACCCTCGGCGACCTCGAGGGCCGGCCGGGCCGCGTCCTCGAAGCTTATGGTCCCGTATCGGTCCAGGGCGGCGAGCCAGACGTCCACGTCCGCGGGGATGAGGGCGGTATTGATATCCGTCTTCCCGTAGCGGCGGAAGTGCTCGAGGGTCGCTCTCGCGGGGGTCGTACCCGCACCGACCCGGGTCACCACCTCCCGATCGCGGGCGCTGTAGAGGATGAGCGGGGCTACTCCTGTCCAACCCGCATAGTCCATTTTCATCACCTTCAGAGCCATCGCGGCCGAGACCCCGGCGTCGAAGGCGTTTCCGCCTTTGCGGAGAGCCTCGATTCCCGCGAGGGTCGCGAGGTAGTGTCCGGTCGCGATGACGCCGTGGGTGCCCATGACTCGCGGACGC
>CAZKNR010000145.1:0-24036 GCA_964553925.1 uncultured Acidobacteriota bacterium | reverse complement strand
CGGCAGCTTCCACAGGACTTTGATGTTGGAGCCAAGTGGGAAAGAGGGCCGAGAGAATTTGGCGGGGGGCGACGAGCCAGTCCAACAACCCGGACCAGTTCTCATAAGCACACCCGGGTCACTTCTCGTAAGTGCCGAAGCGCAGCGCTCCATGACTTCATCTCGACGGTGAGACCGTTGTACTCGACCACACGAATTCTGGGTTGCGCGAATCGTCTGGGTGTACATCCTGGCGTTCTAGTCGGACGACTGCAGTTCCGCGGTGAAGTCAGCTACGCACACTCACGGGGAATGCTCGCGAAGGTGCGCGACATCATCGTTCCCGCCGCGCTGACGGACGGTTGGGGCAGTTCGAATCCGCTTCATTGACCGCCGCTACAGGACGGATGAGCTCTTATACCGCAGATTGAAGAGATACGTGAAGCTTAAAGATTTAAACCTGGAGCGCGTTGGGCCGGGGGAGGTTTCCCCTCACGCCATGGTAGGAAAGCCTTTTATAGCAATGATTTACATCTGGCAGGTCTCTTGCACTTTCCCGCACCGTGGATCGAGACCGCCTCATCCAGGAAACCCTTCCGCTCGTCGCGAGAGTCGCCTCCGCCATCGGCTCGCGGCTCCCTCACTCCGTCGAGATGTCGGACCTCACGCAGGCGGGAGTGCTCGGTCTTCTGGATGCGGCCGAGAAATTCGACCAGGCTAAAGGGGTCCGCTTCCGGACCTACGCCGAGCTCCGCATTCGGGGCGCCATTCTCGACAGCTTGAGAAGCCTCGACTGGATTCCCCGCTCCCTTCGTCGACAGCGACGGGAGCTTCAGCGCGCGGAGAGCCTTCTCGAGGCAAAGCTCGGCCGCCCACCGACGGACGAGGAGCTCGCGTCGGTGATGGAGCTATCGCTCGCCGAGCTCGGAGCGGCCCGGGAGCGAGTGCGGCGGGCCGAGGTCGCCTCCTTCGGGACGGAGAGCTTCGACCGCGTCGTCGCCCTCACCCTCGATCCCAGCTCGCCCGATCCGCACGAGCTTCTGGAGCGCCGCGAGATCGAATCGCTTCTCGCGCGCACCATTGAGAAGCTTCCCGTGAAGGAGCGTCTCGTTCTCACGCTCTACTACCACGAAGAGCTCACGATGAAGGAAGTGGGAAGGGTCCTCGGCGTCAACGAGTCCCGGGTCTCCCAGATCCACTCCAAGGCCGTCTCAACGCTCCGGCTACGCCTGCGCCGGGAGCTTCGGCCAAGCTCCGTCAGCTAACTAAAACCGCTCCTATGATTTGCCACGTGGTATTGCTCCGCCTGTTGACAAAGTAGGCAATTCGGAATTACAAATTCCATTTTGAGACTCAAAATGGAAAAGCTAACGCGCTTTCTGCGGCCCCCGGATCACAGCTTCTTTCTCTTCGGCCCCAGAGGCACAGGAAAAACCACCTGGTTGCGGCAGACGTTCCCAGACGCTCTCGTGGTCGACCTTCTGAAACCCGCGGATTTCCGAACGCTGAGCGCCAGGCCGGAGAGACTGGCCGAGCTGGTTCTCGGCTCTCCGGGCGATGTGGTGGTTCTCGACGAGGTCCAGCGAGCTCCGGAGCTCCTGAACGTCGTGCACGATCTGATCGAAAGTGGACCGGCCCGGCGCTTCGTGCTGACTGGCTCCAGCGCGCGAAAGCTGAGAAGAGGCGGAGTCGATCTGTTGGCCGGGCGTGCTGTGGTTCGGACCCTCCATCCTTTCATGGCCGCCGAGTATCCCTCATTCGCTCTCGACCCAGCGCTCGAGCGGGGTCTCATACCCCTGGTCGTCGATGCTTCCGACCCCGTGGACGTCTTGAGCGCCTACACATCGCTCTATATCGATCAGGAAGTGCGGGTCGAAGGGTGGGTTAGAGACATCGGAGATTTCTCGCGCTTCCTCGAAGCCCTCAGCTTCTCCCATGGCCAAACGCTGAATCTGGCGAACGTCGCGCGCGAGTGCGAGGTCGAGCGGCGGACGGTGGCGGGCTACCTGGACGTTCTCGAAGATCTCCTTCTGTGCTTTCGGGTACCGGTCTTCACCAAGAGAGCCCGGCGGACGACGGCGGCCCATCCAAAGTTCTACTTTTTCGACACCGGAGTCTTCCGATCGTTGCGCCCCAAGGGTCCTCTCGATCGGCCCCAGGAGATCGACGGCGCCGCGCTCGAAGGACTGGTCGCTCAGCACCTGAGGGCCTTCTGCGCGTACTCCTCGAAGAAATTTGAACTGTTCTACTGGCGGACCCGATCGGGAGTCGAAGTGGACTTCGTGCTCTATGGAGAAGCCGGGTTCTGGGCCGTGGAAGTCAAAAACGCCCGGGATGTTAAGCGAGAGGATCTGCGAGGGCTAAAGGCGTTCCGGCAGGACTACCCCGAGAGTGAAGCTCTACTTCTTTATCGCGGGCGGGATCGCTTGAGGGTGGATGATATCCTGTGCCTCCCGGTGGAGGATTTCCTGCGAGGTCTGGCGCCGGGAGGGGACTTACCGCGAGCGGGATGAAGTAACAACTCCATCTGCTAACATCTCTCCCAGCAGGCTCAGTTCATACTGAGGCCCCCAGTCCGTCCTCATCTCCAGCTACCGATATCGTCTTGACACGATATCGGCTTTGGCCTATACCTAAAGAAAAACAGGTGGAAGGAAAGTACAGAGAAGGGAGGAAACGATCCATGACGGTCCGTCGCTGGAACGAGCTCAAGCATAAGTTTTCGAAGAAGCGTGAGGATGCGATCCGTCGAGAGGTCGACGTTGAGATTCTCGAACTTAACCTGCGTGCTATCCGGGAACTGATGGGGAAGACGCAGGAGGAACTGGCTGAACTCGTGAACGCGAGTCAGAGTCAGATCTCCGAGACCGAGCGACGTGGAGACCACCGACTCTCCACCCTTCGCCGCTATATTCAAGCGTTAGGTGGTGAGCTCGAAATTATCGCCAACTTTGGCGACCGGAGAGTTCTCCTCCATGTCTAGCCTGGCTGGTTCCACAGAGTTCACGGAGAAGTACAGGGGCTCAGAGAGATTCGGTGTCAATCTTGTTTCTTGGAACAATGGGAATCTCTGTGAAACTCTGCGCCTCTGTGGTGAAGATTTTCTTGCCCAAAGAGCAAGAAGGTGGGCTCAGTAGTACAGAGGGCACTGCGGCGGGAGCCACCCAGAGGCCACGCACGGACGCCGCTCAGCGTCGTTTTTCCGACAGGCTATCCCGTGAAGTACAATCAAAACTGGAAGGGACATATGAGCACGCATTTGACGATTCCGGACGGCATCCTCGAGGCTGCTGGAATGACCGAGCAGGATTGCCTCATCGAGCTGGCCGTTCAACTGTACGCTCAGCGCCGTATTAAGATTGGGCCTGCTCTCAGGCTATCTCAGCTCGCCAGGCGCGAGTTCGATCAAGAGCTCGCCCGGCACATCAGCCTTTACTCGGTCGATGACCTCAACGATGATGTCGCGTCGCTCAAAGAGCTCGGGCGATTGTGATCGTCGTTAGCGACACCTCTCTCACCACGACTCCCTTGGAAACAAGACGCTGTCGGAAGACCAGCTCACCGAAACCCTTGTCCGCGGTTATTAGATTAGAAGGGCCATTTGCTGATTGGCCGCGTTCAGGACGTCCTTATCGTCAATCCCCGGATCCATCTGAGCGACATACACCACAGAGTGTCCGTCCTCACGCAGGCGGTCCACAATCTGCTGGTCGACGCTTTCGTCGGCCAGGAAGTTCATCACCCCGTTGACTTCAAAGGATAGACGACATCGGCCTTGAGCGACCGGGCCGCGAAGGAAAGCGCTGCTTGGATCCCTTTCTGCGTCAGGCGAGGATGCGCCTGGAGCAATTGCTCTACTGTCTCGCCCTCCCCCAGTTTTTCGAGAATAAGCTCGACCGTGATGCGTGTGCCGGCGATAACCGGCTTACCCATCATCACAGCTGGGTCGGACTGGATCAATTTTTCTGTCATCGTTTTTCTCTTCTGTCATTCTAACAAAGCCCGACCCAGATCCCTCTATGGCGAAGTCGTTATTCCGCCTGCTAGCATCGCTCCCATGATTTGCCACGTCGTATTGATCCGCCTGAAGAGTGGCGTCGGCGATGCCGCGGGGGCGGAGCTTCTGGAGCAGGCGAGGAAGCTCCTTGCGCCCATCCCGGGAGTTCACAACCTGCGGCTCGGACGAGGGCTGGGAAAGAAATCCGAGGTCGACTATCCTTACGCCCTGGTCATGGAGTTCGACGACGAGAACGCCCTCCAGGGCTATCAGGTCCATCCCGATCACCAGCGATTCGTGCGGGAAGTGGTCGACCCGATTCAGGAGGACAAGAAGGTCTTCGACTACTGGTGTTGAAGGTCGAGGATCTCGAGCCCGAGGCGTCGAAGGAGGCTTCGAGCGACGAGCTCGGCGGGAACGAAGTAGTTGCCGGAGGCCACGGCCTCCCTGAGCCAGGCAATTCGCACGGCCCGTTCCGTATGGGACTCCGATTTCTGGCCTTCGCCGTCCATCGAACGATCTATCGGCATTTCGGGCTCGGAGATTTAGGTGTAAAGCAGGAGGTGGGCCTTGACCGCCGGGTCGGCTCCCTCCTCGACCATCCGCGAGAAGTGCCACCCGTGCTTGTTGAGAAAGACCAGGGGGGAAAGCTTCCGCTCCTGCATCTCGAATCCGGGGAAAAGCGCGGTGCGCGTGGCGAGGAACTGACCGTGCACGGTCTCGTTCTTTCGCTTGATCGCCCGATGGGCTTTCGATTCCAGCTCTTTCAGATGGTGAAAGAGCTTCCCCCGGGTGGAGGCGACGGTCGGGACCAGAGTCGGGTCGATTTCGGCGAGGTCGCGCTCGAGGGCGGACGTGATCTCCTGGATGCAGCTATTGGCGCGGGCGAGATCTTCCTCGAGGCGCGGCGGGGAATGGCGGCGCAGGATCTCGTTGAGGACCGACTCGTCGTCGGAGTTGAGGCGGACGAGGTCGACTCCGTAGCGCTCCAGAAAACGCGCCTGAGGCCGCTCGACGACGGTGAAGCTCGCGCGGGGCGCGACGATCGGCATGGTGACTCCGAAAAGAGCGTAGAGGCCTCTGAGCTGAGCGAAGTACGCGAGCTCGCTCGGGCCCGCGATGTAGGCGAGCGTCGGAAGGAGCGTGTCCTGGTAGAGGGGCCGGAGGAGGACGTTCGGGCTGAAACACTCCGGCTCTTCGTCCAGAAGCCGCGCGACTTCCTCTCGCGAGAGCACCCCCCCGTCGGGAGCGAGGCGGAAGCCGTTGCCCTCGACCGAGATCGGATGGCGCTCGGGCCTCGCGTAGAAGAGGTTGACGTGCGAATCCATCACGCTCGCCTGGGCGTGGTAGCCCGCGGCCACGAGCTTCCGGGTCGCCGCCCGAACGCTCTCTCGCGACTCCTGGCCCTCCGAGAGCTCCCGGCGAAACAGATTGACGGCCAGCCGTTTCAGAGCGGGAATCGACGGGTCGACGATCGCGAGGCCGGTTCCGCGCGTGAGCCGGAGAAGAAAGCTTCCAAAGGCTTCGGCGAGAGATCGGCCCGGGGCGTATGCGTCGAGCGCTTGAAAGAGCTCGGCCTTGAACTCCGAGGCGGGGAGTGCCTGGGACGCTTCTTCGAGGACTTTCTCAATCGCGGGCCCGAGCCTGCGCCCGCCGACCGGGATACGGCTCTTGCCGCCCTCGGCCTCGTAGTGAACGGAAACGAGCTCGCCCGAAGCGTTGAGGAGATGGGCGTGCCTCACCTCGTCGAAGTCGTGGTCGTCGGCGTCCATCCAGAACAGCGGCACTACCGGCCGTCCGAGCTGCGCTGAGGCCGAGCGCGCGACGCGCACCGCGGAGAGGGCCTTGTAGAGGGTGTAGAGCGGGCCGCCGAGGATCCCGACCTGCTGGCCGGTGACGACGGCGAGAGCGCCCTCTTCCAGAGCGGTGATGCTCGAAAGCGCCGCTTCGTCCGCTCCCCGATCGCGGTTGAGATCCAGGAGGGCGCGGGAGACGGCGGCTCTCGGATGTGTCGCCGCATCGAGCTCCCGCGCGACCTTCGCCCACGATTCGTTCTCGAAGGGGTTGCCGGGGAAAAACTCGGAAAGCGCGTCGTATCGATGAAGGTAATCGAGACAAAGCGGCTTGTAAGAGAGCTTGCGGTAGTCTAGCGGTACGATTTCAGTCATTAGCCAAAGGACCTGGGACCTAAGGGGGGGAAGAACATGAGCGGCCCATTCTAGCCTACGCGTTGACATCCCAAAAAACGTTGTGCTAGCGTAACTTAACAGAAATTTACGCAGTGAGTTCCAACCGCCGCAGGGCTTTGGCCCCTCGACCATGGCGAGAGGCCAAGGACCCATCGAATCCGACCGAAACGTGATGAGGTCTCTTTGACGCAACAGGGCGGTGAAATTCCCCAGAAGATCGATCGCTTCGAGATCATCGCGCCGATCGGGTACGGGGCCATGGGAGCGGTCTACAAGGCGCTCGATCCCCTCATCAATCGTCCGGTCGCGGTCAAGACCATTCGCCTCGACGTGCCCCCGAACAGTCCCGACTATCGCGCCTTTCTCGAGCGGTTCAAGATCGAAGCCCGCACCGCGGGCCGGCTCTCCCATCCGAACATCGTGACTCTCTATAACGTCGGCCATACCGAGGAGAACGTCCCCTGGCTCGCCATGGAGTACGTCGATGGGGAAACCGTCGCCGAGCTCCTTCAGGGAGAGAAGCTCAAGCCCGAGGTCGCGATCAGTCTCGTCTCTCAGATCGCGGCCGCCATCGACTACGCTCACACCGAGGGGGTGGTCCACCGGGACATCAAACCCTCGAACGTCATCGTGTACGCCGGCGAGAAGGTCAAGGTCACGGACTTCGGGATCGCGAAGCTGATGGACGCCGACGCCACCCACTCCGGGCTGATGATGGGGACGCCGAGCTATATGTCGCCCGAGCAGGCGATGGGGGAGGATCTCGACGGCTCCACCGACATCTTCTCTCTCGGCGTCGTCGCCTTCGAGATGCTGAGCGGCCAGCAGCCGTTTCCTGGCAACAACGTGACTTCGATTCTTTACAAACTCGTTCACTCGGACCCGGTCCACCCCGACAACCTCGAGGTCCTTGGGCTTCTCCCCGACAAATGGCACGAGGTGTTCTCGCGCGTCCTCGCGAAGTCCCCGTTGGAGAGATATCCCAGCGCCGCGGCCTTCGTTCAGAATCTCGAGCTTTGCCTCGGCTCCTGGTTCGGAGCCCTCGAGGGGGAGACGGTCGTCCTCCGCGAGCCCGTGCTCACCCGCGCGGAGCTCGCGCGAGCTTCGAGCCTGGATTCCGATGAGACGGTCATGGTTCCGCCTCCCGTCCCACCGCCGCGTGGGGCCGAAGGCAACGAAACGCTCGTCGCGTCGGGTCCGCCATTAGGGCCATTAGGATTGGACCCATTGGAACCGTTGGAACCGTTGGAATTGGACTCGATCGAAACGATGACCGCTCCCATGCCCGCCGCTCCCCTTCTGAGCTCGCGCGAGTTGCCGTCGAGTGGGGCCGAGCTCGACGAGACCATCGCGGCCCCGGCGCCCCACATCGAGAGAACGCTCTACTCCGGTCCCGGAATCGAGCCGGAACCGTCCACCGCGCCGCTGGACGAGACCGTCCTCGAGGCGCCGCCGAAGGGTCGCCCGGCGATGACGGTCACGATCCGCAAGCCGGCTGGTCTGAAGCCGCTCGTGGTCCCGCTCGCTGCCGGTGCCCTTCTGCTCGCCGGTCTCGGAGCGTTTCTTTTGAGCCGGTTCACTTCCGAGGAGCCGGAGCCGGTCGAAGTGGTCGATACGGCGGTTCCGCTTCCTTCGACGGGAAGCCTGCGCGTCGCGACCCAGCCGGCGGGAGCCCGGGTCCTCGTCAATGGAGAGGAACGAGGGTCGAGCCCGGTCCTTCTCGAGGCTCTTCCGCTCGGAACGTATCGGGTTCGAATCGAGCGCAGTGGCTTCGAAGCGGAGGAGCTCGAAGCCGCGATCACCGCCGAGGCGCCCGCGGCGTCGCTCGACGTTGCCCTCAGACGTCAAGCTCAAGCCGCGCCGGCGGCGCCGAAGCCCGCCCTCCTTCGCATACGGAGCGTTCCTCCAGGAGCGCAAGTCGCGGTCGACGGGCGCGCCGTCGGAGTGACGCCCATCGAGCGCCTGCAAGTGGACGCTGGCTCGCGCGTGGTGCGGGTTCTTCGCGACGGGTATCTCCCCTGGGAGGACACGTTTCGCGCCCGGGCGGGGAGGACGGAGAACATCGACGCGGTTCTCACCGCGCGCGCGGCGGAGCCCGAGCCGGCTCAAGCACCCGAGATTGCCGCGCCCGGGCCGCCTCGGACCGTCGAAGGGGCGCTGGTTTCGCGGGGCGAACCGGGAGTCACGAATCCGAAGTGCATTCGGTGTCCGGCCGTCGCCTATCCCGAAGAGGCGCGCAAGAGCCGACAGCAGGGGGTGGTAGAGTTGAGCTTCCTCATCGATGAGGATGGGGAGGTCTCTGAGCTCAAGGTCCTGGTGTCGGGGGGAAAGGTGTTCGACGACGCCGTCCTCGAGACCGTGAAGAGCTGGCGATACGAGCCGGCGACGAAGCACGGGGTTCGGGTCCAGATGCGCTGGGTCCAGAGGTTCCGCTTCCAGCAAGGACGGTAGGTCCGCTTGGCGAAGCTCGTCATCAACCCCACGTCGGCGACGAAGAAGGAGATCCCGATCGTGACACGAGTGATCTCGATCGGGCGCGATCCGTCGAACGACCTGGTGCTGGCGGATTCCATGGTTTCGCGCCGCCACGCTATCCTGGAGCACCGTGACGACCAGTACATCCTCAGGGACAACAACAGCTCGAACGGCACGCTGGTGAACGGGGACCGGGTCGATAGCGAAAAGCCCCTTCGTGACGGCGACCTCGTTGGGATCGGATCGGCGCGGCTTCTCTTTCAGCTCGACGAGACCGCCGAAGCTTCGACTCCGGCCGCTGCCGTGGGGAAGGGCAACGTTTCCCCCGCTCATCGCCCGGGGCCTCCGGAGGTGGCGCAAACGCCCGCTCGTGCTCCGGGGGACGGCGAGGTGCGGTGCGGCCACTGCGGCAAGACGGCAATCGCCGGGGATCGCTTCTGCCGGGGGTGCGGCCGCGAGCTCGCGGCGGAGAAGAAGATCGCCGTCTGCACCCAATGTGGAAACGAAGTGCGGCTTCCGGCCGACTTCTGCGGACGCTGCGGGAAGCCCCTCTCCGGGCGCGAGAAGCCACCGTTTCTCTCGACGCGCCCTCATCGGCGCGCCGACCTCGAGCTCGTGCTCGTGAAGGGCGGAAGCGATGAGGTGCCGGCGTCAACTCCTCCCGCGCCCTCGCCGAGACCCCGTCCGCGGGCGGCCGCCCGTTCCGAGACGAAGGGCGGCGAGGCGGCGGGCTTCGGAATCCGTTTCCTCGCGTTTCTCGTCGACGAGATGGTCCTCGTGATCCCGCTTCTCCTCGGAGGGCTAGCGTGGATGACTTCGTCATTCGCCGTGGGTCCGTCGACCTCGTTCGCGAGCGCGGCGTCTTCGCTCTATAGCCTGTTCTGCATCTTCTACTACGTATACTTCTGGGGAGCCCGAGGGGCGACGCCGGGGAAAAGTCTTCTCGGTTTGACGGTGGTCACCGAATCCGGCGAAACCCCGATCGGCTACGGCCGGGCGCTCCTTCGCCTCGTGGGCTACGCGGCGAGCTCCTTGCCTCTGGGCCTCGGCTTTTTACTGATTGCCTTTTCCCCGGATCGCCGCGGGCTCCACGATCGCATCGCCGGCACCCGGGTCGAGAGGAGATCGTGAGCTCATCTTCTACGGGTACTTCCGAGAATCTCGAACCGGAGATCGTCACCGAGGTTTCGGCGGAGGCAGGTGCCTCGGTCGCGGGGCCGGCCGAGGCCGGTCCGTTCGAGGACGCCTCGGCCGTGAAGACCGGCCGCTTTCAATCTCTCGTCGATCTCCTCCACGACCTGGCGATCGCGGTCGTGGTTTGTATCCTCCTCATCACCTACGTAGTCCAGGCGTTCAAGGTCCAGGGGACGAGCATGTCTCCGGAGCTCAAGGACGGCGAGCGCATCCTGGTGAACAAGTTTCTCTACTACTTCGGTGATATCGAGAGGGGCGACGTCGTCGTGTTCTGGTACCCGGAAGACCCCAAGCTGTCCTTCATCAAGCGCGTGGTGGCTCTTCCGGGAGAGACCGTCGAGATCCGCTCGGGCGAGGTGTTCGTGAACGGAAGGCTCATCGAAGAGCCCTACGTCTCGGGTATGAATGCCGATCTTCGAAGCTTCCCTCCACACGAGGTTCGCCCCGGCCATTTTTTCGTCCTGGGCGACAATCGCAAGGGAAGTAACGACAGCCGAAGCTGGGGGCTGGTGCCCGAGCGTTACGTCTACGGCAAGGCATTTCTCTGCATCTGGCCGCCTCGCGAGGCCGGCGTCGTAGATTAAACCCCCGCTCGTTTGGTGGACTTGGCCCGACATCATAGAATCATCCCGTGGCAAGCCCGGACCTGGAGGGTCTCATCGAGGCGCTCACCTCGAACCTCGACACCATCAAGTACTTCTACGACTCCTCGACCGGCGAAGTCGTGGCCCTCTCCGAGGAGTTCGGAACCGGCGAGCTCGAGGGTCCCCCGCAGCGCTACACGCCCATCCACTCCTTTTCGGTGAGCGAGCGCTATCAGATCATGGAGGACTTCGTCGAGACCGTCGGCAACCAGTCCCTCCAGGACGAGCTGAACGAGGCGCTGATCGAAATGGGAGCGTTCCAGAAGTTCGAAGAGGTGCTGAACAAATACCCCACGCGCTATCGGCAGTGGCAGGTGTTCCGCTCGGACAAGGTCATGGCGCGGGCCAAGAGCTGGCTCCGCGACCACAAGCTCGCGCCCTAACTCACATCCTCTCGGGTACCGGAATTCCCATCAGGCCCAGCGTCTTCACGTGCTGGCGGTAGAAGATCTCGACCGCGAGAAGCCTGAGCGCCCGCCGGCCTTCATCGGGCTCGTTGAGGACCCGGTAGCGATGGTAGAAAGCGTTGAAGGCCTGCGCCTGCGTGAGCGCGTGCCGCGCGAGATGCGCCGGCTCTTCGGTTCGAACGACCGTCGAAGCGATGTCTGCGAGATCCGTCGCGCCCAAGAGCAGGGACCAGAGATCCTGGGCCTCCTCGGGAGGGAGTGCTTCGAAGAGCGCTCCGGCGTTTTGCGGTAGCTCCAACGTCTGGTCCTTCGCCCTTCCGGTCTTCAGCAGAATCTTCGCCGCCCGCACCGCCGCGTATTGCACGTACGGCCCGCTGTCTCCCTCGAACGAAAGCGCTTCGCTGAAATCGAAGGCGATGACTTTGTTCTTCGTGAACTTGATCATGAAGTATCGAAGGGCACCCCGGGCGATGGCGGAGGCGACCGCTCTCCGCCCCTCCGGGTCGAGCTCGGGGTTTCTCTTCGCGACCTCGTCGCCGGCTTTTTGTTCGAGGGCGTCGAGAAGGTCGTCCGCCTTCACCCCCAATCCCCTCCGGCCCGAAACCTCGATGTAGGGTTTCTTCTCCTCCTCGGGGCTGACGGGAAAGCCGAGCTCGCGGCACGTGGCGGGCGTCAAGGCCACCATCTCGTAAGAGAAATGGTGCGAGCGCTCGCGCGCCTCCTCCGAAGCCAGGAGCAACACTCCCCGCTGCACCACGTGCTGGAGATACGACTGGCGGACATCGATGACGTTAAAAACCCGCTCGCCCTTGCCGAAGTCGGGGGCGCCCGGGGTCGACTCGGCGGCGGTCGACCAGACCGTGGCGCCGTCGGGATAGCGATGGAACGGGCGGAAGCCGAACTGCCGGTCGAGAAGCCCGAGCTTCCACATCTGATAGGCGATGTCCTTGCCGACGTAGGTGACCGTCCCGTTCGAGCGCACGATGACCTTCTCGTCGCCTTGGTCGGTATCGGTCTCGGGCTCTGCCCCCTCGCCGAGATCCATGACCCAGCAGCCCTGATTCTTTCCCGACGTCGCGAGCCGAATCGCCTTGCGCTCCTTGAGAAGCTCGTAGGCCCTCTGCCAGAATTTCAGCCGGAGGATGTCGCTTTCCCAGGGCAGGAGGTCGTAGCGCACGTCGATGCGGTCCATCGTCGTCAAATGGCAGCGCACGATCTTGTCGGCGATGATCGCCCCGATAGGACCCTCCGGAGCCTCGCCCTCCTCGATGGCCTTCAGCGTGTGCTCGCGGAGCCGAAGGCGCTCTTTGTCCCCTTGAAAGAACTGCGAGACCCGGGCGTACAGATCCCAGCAGTAATAGTCGAACCGGTCTGATGCGGCGAGAGCTTCGACCTCGGCCTGGGTCTTCTTCTCGAGGTGCAGGAACCCGACGACCACGTCCGCCACCTGGACTCCGGTGTCGTCGATGTAGTTCTGGACCTCGACGGTCTCGCCGCAGAAGCGCAGCGTCTGGACGAAGCTGTCGCCGAGGGCGGCGTTTCGCAGGTGACCGATATGAGCGGCCTTGTTGGGGTTGATATTGGTGTGCTCGACGATGACCTTGGCTCGCGCGGCCTTCTTCTCCGCGGGAGCCAGAAAGCTCTCGAGGTAGCGCGAACGTTCGAAGAACACGTTCAGGTATCCCGCGCCGGCCACGTCCACCCGCGAGACTCCCTCGACCTTGGAGAGCGCCTCTTTGAGCTCCTCCGCGATCTTTCGCGGAGCTTTCTTGAGCGTGCGCGCGAGCTCGAAGGCGACGGGGAAGGCGAGGTCTCCGAGCTCCGTCCGGGGCGGCCTCTCGCTCGCGATCTGGCCAAGCTCGGCGCCGAACTGGGACCGCACCGCGTCCGCAAGTGCTTCTTCGACTCTCGCGCGAACTCCTTCACTCATGCGCGCGATTATACACAGCACCATCAAGCGCAAGGCGCCCGGAGGGCGCCGGTATTTTCTTTGCGCTGGGGGTGGGGCCCCAGCGGCGGCGCCCGGAGGGCGCCTGATTTTATTGCGTTGGGGGTGGGGCCCCAGCGCACTAAGAATGTAAGATAACGCGTGGGCTCTGGATCTCGTGGGGTGCACTTCAGCCCGAGGCGGCGCACCGCCGTTGTGCTCGTGGGAGAGGGGACCGGGGCCGCCTATCTCGCCGGAGCCATGAGGGCTCTCGACGCCGCCGGGGTTCGCGTCGACGTCGTCCTCGGACGGGGCGCTGGAGCTCTGGTCGCGGCGTTCTCCGGTTTGAGCGCTGAGGACAAGTTCGACGGCGAGGGAGGGCTTCTCGCCGAGGCCGCCCGCGTCAGGCCGTTTCGGATCGCTCCTCTTTATCGTTTCGCTGCCCTCTGCCTCGCGGCGTCCTTCGCGTTTTTCGCCGCCCCAGCGCTCCTGGGGCTGGTGTCGGTGGTGCTCCTCCCGTTCCAGGCGCTGGTTCGCGCCTTCGTCCCCGCGGCCGCCGCCTCGAGCCCGAGCTGGCTTTCGGGCATGGTCTCCCTCGCCGAGCCGTACTACTTGCCCGCGGTAGCGCTCCCGGTGATCGTTCTCTTCCTCCTGTACTCGGCGCGTTCTCTTCGTTTGTTGTGGCGAGCGAAAGGCCGCCGCCCGGGTTTCTCAGAGCTGTTTCCGCCTCCCTTCGATCTCGAGCCTCTCGCACGGCTCTTGTCGAAACGCTTGTGGCAGCTCGCGAGGGGCACCGCGACCGAAGAGCGGCCGCGCTCTCGAGAAGCGCTCTCGAAGGCTTACGTGCAGCTCCTGGCCTCCGGGTTCGGCCAGCACGGGTTTCGCGAGATCGTCCTCTACGCGCTCGACACCGACACGGGCGAGGAAATCCCGTTCATCGCGCTGAAGGAAAGATTCGCGAAAAAAATGCAAGCGGATCTGGATTCGGGCCGGAAGGAGCCAATCGATCTCTCGGGAGCGGGGGCGTCGGTGCTGTTCGACGCCTTGATGGCCGCTCTGACTCCTCCCGGGCTCGCGCCCGAGGTGGGCATACGGCTTCCCCGGGGATCGAAGCTCGGAGGAGAAGTCCACCGGTTCGCCTCGAGCCTTTCGACCGGTTCTGAAGCGCTCCCCGATGCCGTCGCCTCCGGAGCCGAGCAAATCTTCTACATCACGTCGACTGCCGCGGGAAGCCGGGTCTCGGGGACACTTTGGGAGCGGATTTCCGCAGGCGCCGTCAAAACGAGTCTCGAGCGCGATCTGCTATGGGCGGCTTCGATTCCCGCGGTTCCCGTCTTCGTCATCCGGCCCGATTCGGAGAGGCTTGCTCCCTACGAGCTCGAAGGCCGCCCCCAGCTCGGAGGCGGAAGGCTCACTCCGAGCGCTCTCGTCGATCAAGGGGCGCGCGACGTGGAGCGGCTCTTCCTTCGGCCGGTTCTCGGCGAGGAGCTCTCCTCGCATCCCCATGAGGCCCATGAGGCCCAGGAGGCGACGGTGCCCGTGGACCGAGAGTGGAAGGCCGGTCCGAAGGAGCTCTAGAACGGTACAATAAGCTCGAGAGACTTTCGGGACCTCGACCGGGATCCAAATGGACGATTTGCTGAGCCTTTCCTTCATAGCGCTCGCGGCACTGTTCGCGATCTGGAACTCGATCTGCCTCATTCAGTACTTCACCTACCGTCGCGTCGCGCCGTCCGCCGAGCTCACCTGGCTTCGCGCGAAGCCCTGGTTTTACAACTTGTGCCTGGTGATCGGGTTCTTCATGGTGAGTCTTACCGGGATCTCCCTCTTCCAGCAGGATCGCCCGAGCCTGACGATCGTGGCTCAAGCTCTCATGTCGCTCTACTACGTCGTTCTTTTTCCGCTGTCGTTCCAGATTCGGCGCGGGCTCTACACCGGCGGCATCTGGGCCGAGGGCGGCTTCGTGCCTTACTCTCAAATCCGGGCGCTGAACTGGATCGATAAGCCCGAGGTGGTCCTGGTGGTGAGGACCGAAGGCGGTCTCGCCGGCGGGGGCCAGGCGCGGCTCATCGTTCCCGGCGAGCTCTACGGACAAGCACGGCGCATCCTGGCCGGGCACATCGAGGACCACTCGCTCACGGTCGAACCCAGCATCCTCGGCCTCAGCGAAACAGAGAGCTCGCCGCAGGAGCAAGTGTGAGGCGGGAAGAGCTCCGCGACCGTCTCGGACGCTCGCCCCTGGTATGCGACGGGGCGATGGGAACGAGCCTCTACGCGAAGGGCGTCATGGTGAATCGGTGCTTCGACGAGCTGAACCTCTCGAACCCGAAGCTCGTGCAGTCGGTGCACCGCGACTACCTTCAGGTGGGCTCGGACATGATCGAGACCAACACCTACGGCGCGAACCGGTTCAAGCTCCAGCCCCACGGGTTCGGCGACGTCGTCGGCGAGATCAACCGCCGCGGGGCCGAGATCGCGCGTGAGTGCGCGGAGTCGGTCTCGCGCTCCGTCCTGGTTGCGGGATCGATCGGTCCCCTGGGAAAGCCCATCGCGCCCATCGGAACGGTCTCCGAGGAGCGCGCCTTCGAGGCATTCCGCGAGCAGGCGGAAGGCCTCATCGAGGGAGGCGTCGATCTCATCCTGCTCGAAACGTTCTCCGACTTGAGGGAGCTCTCGCACGCCGTTCGCGCCGTGCGGGCGGCGGCCCCGGACCTGCCGCTCGTCGCTCAGATGACCTTCGGCGACGACGGCGCGACGCCTCTCGGGGCGAAGCCGGAGCACGTGGCCCGGACCCTGAGCGGTCTCGACGTGGACGTGGTCGGGGCGAACTGCAGCGTCGGCCCGGAGCTCATGCTCCAGGTGATGGAGCGGATGAGGGCCGCCACCGAGCTTCCGCTCGCGGTGCAGCCAAACGCGGGCCTTCCCGAGGTCGTGGAGGGACGAGTCCTCTATCTCTGCTCGCCGGAGTACATGGCGCACTACGCCAAGCGCTTTCTCGCGTCCGGCGTCGCCATCATCGGCGGATGCTGCGGGACGACTCCGGCGCACATCGGCGCCATCGTCGGAGTCGTGAGAGCGCTCGGACCCTCGCGGACCGTGATCGAGGTATCGAAGGTATCGGAGCCCCGCCCCGAGCAGCAGCCGCTCCCGCGAGAGGAGAAGTCCCGCCTCGCGCAAAGCCTCGGGCGCAAGTTCGTCGTGTCGGTCGAGATGGATCCTCCGAAGGGCGCCGACCCGGGGCCGCTTCTCGACCGGGCGCAGTGGTTGAAGGAGAACGAGGTCGATTTCCTGAACGTCGGCGACGGGCCACGGGCGAGCCCACGCATGAGCGCCTTGAGCTTCGCGGTGCTCCTCGAGCAGCGGGTGGGAGTCGAGACTATCCTTCATTATCAATGCCGCGACCGGAACCTCATCGGGATCCAGTCGGACCTCCTCGGCGCGTACGCTCTCGGGCTCCGGAACATCCTCGCGGTGACCGGCGACCCTCCGAAGCTCGGCGACTACCCCTATGCGACGGCCGTCTTCGACGTGGACTCCGTGGGTCTGGTGAAGATCCTGTCTCACTTAAACCGCGGTCTGGACCTCGCGGGGAATCCGCTGGGCCCCCCGATGCCGCTCCATATCGGTGTCGGCGCGAATCCCGGCGCCACCGACTTCGAGGCCGAGATCCGCAAGTTCGAGAGGAAGGTCGAGGCGGGCGCGGAGTTCTGCCTGACCCAGCCGGTCTACGAGCCGAAGTACCTCGAGCGGTTTCTCTCGGCGGTGAAGAGCTCGCGAATCCCGGTTCTCGTCGGGGTCCTTCCGCTCACGAGCTATCGGAACGCGGAGTTCCTTCACAACGAGGTGCCGGGGATGGCGGTGCCGGCGGCGGTGCGCGAGCTTCTGAAGAAGGCCCCGGGGAAGGAGGCGGCGCAGAGTGTCGGGATCGACATCGCTCGCGACTCCTTGCGGGCCGCGCGCGATCTGGCCGAAGGCGCCTATCTCATGCCGCCGTTCAACCGTTTCGAGCTCGCGGTGCGGGTCATCGAAGGGATCCTCTGAATGAGGTCCCACGCGAAGGAAGACCCATACAAGGGGGATAAGGGGACAGGAGGGGATAAGGGGATGGGATCCGGGATTGATTCGACCGGTCTTATCCCCATATCTCCTCCATCTCCCTATCCTCCTTCTTACACTCTTTTCGTGCCTATGGGGGTGGCGATTTTCTTTGGCGTTTCCTCGGTCTTGGCGCAGGAGCCGGAGCAGCAGGTTCCTTATGTCTTCGAGGCGCGGGTCGACATGGTCTCGGTCGCGGTCGCGGTGACCGATGAGGAAGGGAACTTCGTCACCGATCTCGAGATTTCGGACTTCACCGTTCTCGAAGACGGCGTCCGCCAGGAGATTCGGCTTTTCGCCGCCGGCCTGAAGGAATCCTGGGTCGACCTTCCTCCCGAGATGAAGGACGAGCTCTCGGGCCGGCAGGTGGTGGGACTCCTCCTCGATGCCAGCGGAAGCATGGAGGAGGACATACGCCTGGTCCGTGACGCGGCGCTCAAGTTTCTCATCAACCTTCCGAAGACCGAGAACCTCTTCGTGATGGACTTCGACGAGAACATTCGCATTTCGCAATATTCGACCGATGACCAGCGCCAGTTGAGCGAACGAATCTACGACGTGAAAGCCGAGGGCTGGACGGCGCTCTACGATGCGGTGGCGACGTTTCTCGAACGAATCTACGCGCTCGACGGAAAAAAGACCCTGGTGGTCTTCAGCGACGGCGTCGATTCGCGGAGCACGCTCTCCGTGGGAGAGGTCCTGGACATGGTGAAGCTCTCCGACGCCACCATCCACACCATCCATTTCGGAGCCTCGCAGGCCAGAAACTCCAGGACGTTCGAGGATGGACGCTTCCTCCGGCAGCTCTCGGGCGAAACCGGCGGCTCCTACGCGTTCGGCGACAGTCTCGAGCAGCTCGACAAGCTCTACGACAAGCTCCTCGAGGAGCTCTTCAGCCAGTACACCCTTGGCTACGTCTCGAGCAACACCAGGGAGGACGGGAAGTACCGGAAGATCAAAGTGGAGATCGATCGCGAGGACGTGAAGATCCGCGCGCGGCGCGGATACTTCGGCCCCGCCCCCGAAGAGCCCACCCCCAAGCGCTGACAGCGAGCCGCCCCCCGCTCGAAGACGATTTTCATCGCCCGTACCGGAGGCACGCATAAGCGCACAAATCAGCAACGCAAGGGCGCAAAGGAAGTCGGTTTACAAAGGGGGATAAGGGGGGGGACAGGAAGGGGCGGGCTTGGCTTCCGTTACGTGCCGAGGTGGCCAAGGAGGCATCGAGCGCGACGTTCTGCGGAAGGCTGTTCACGCCCTCGGAGTTGGAGCTTCAAATCTCATCCCCGAATCTTAAGTTACTGGCGGGCCGCCCAACAGTGCGCATCAGCTGCGAGCTGCACTCCGATGTCGACGCGTCGCGATCGTCCTGGGCATCCGCTTCTTGGGAGGTAGTGCCTGCTTTGAGCTCGCGCGCAGGATTAAGGCGCGCTCAATTGGCAGCCCAAACAGATCGCGCCCTTCCTTCTCAAGGGGCAGGGGGGCTTTGCCAACCTTGTCGAGTATCGCGTGCAGAGTCGGGTCGTCCTGATTCAAGGTCACAATGCGGGAAAAGGACAGCACGGCTTCCTCACCGATTTCCTTGACCAGAAACTGACTGAACTTACCGAGCGCCACAAGCTTACCCTCCTCCAGCCAAGGCGCAGAGACGACTAGGTCCCATCCGCCGGACGAGTCCTCGCGCATGAAGAGGCCGAATAAGGCAAAGGGTTCATGCTTTGCCTCGAAGGCTTGTGCGACTTTCTCGAGTTTTCCGAGATACTCCATCATAGGGCGGCGATCACAGCCTTTGCGGCGCGAATCATTTCAGCGGCATCGCTGGCGTTTGCTATGCCAAGATCTTTAGGAAATCCGAGCGTGCGATCAAGTTCCCGCTTTTATACCACCTCCACCTCCAACTCCCTATCCCCTCTTTCTTACAACCAAGGTATTTCCGTTCGCGCGAAGCGCTTCGGCGGAGATGGTGGGGCGGAGGCGGACCTGTGCTATAAATTCGGCCGTCATGAGAACGACGTTCACGGTCAGGGGCAAGAAGTACGAGGTGGTTCTCGAGAAGAGCCAGCCGGGCGAAGGCGAGAAAAACCACCCGTTCACCGCTTCGGTGTCGGGTCAGAACGGAAGCCCGATCTTGGGCACCCTGCAATTCACTCCGGGAGCTCTCGACGCCGGGCAGAAAATGGGCGCGGCGAAGGGCGTGTCCATCGACGACCTTCTGGTTTCCGCCGGCGGGCGGGCGCTCGCCGCGGAAGTCCTCATCCGCAAGCTGAAGCCGCACTTCTCCCTCGTGGTCGACCACCGCTGGTTGGGTTAAACAAGGCGGCCTCCACTGGAGGCCGCCTTCGAGAGGTTGGACTCCTGGGCTTACTGCGCTGGTTGGGCTGACTGTGGAAGCGCCGGTGCCTCGAGCGGGCAGGGGCACTCGAGAGCCTTCAGGAACTCGATCAAATCCCCCTTTTCTTCCTCGCTGAGGTTCGTGTTCTTCAGGTTCACGCGGTCGATGTTGGGATTGTCGATCCCGCCCGAAACCATGAGGTCCACCGCCTCTTTCAAGGTCGCGACGCTCCCGTTATGGAAGTACGGGGCGCTTCTCGTGATGTCGCGCAGGCTCGGAGTCTTGAACGCTCCCTTGTCGGCGTCGGCACTCGTCACCCGATGGCGTCCGAGGTCGGGCTCGGGCTTGTCGAGTCCAATGCCGACGTTGTGGTACTTCATGTCGGTGAAGAGCGCGCCCGAGTGGCAGCTGCCGCAGCCCGCCTTGGCCACGAACAACTCCGCGCCCCTCTTCCCGGCGTCGCTCACGGCGTTCTGGTCACCCGCCTGCCAGCGGTCGTAGGGAGTGTCCGAGCAGAAGAGATACGTGCGCTCGTAAGACGCGATGGCCTGAACGACGTTGTCGGGCGTCGCATCCGAACCAAACACCTGCTGGAACTGCGAGCGGTAGCCCTCGATGGCGTTGATTTTCACCACCGCTTCCTCGGCTTTCGCGCCCATGTTGCCTCCGGTCCAGGCGGCGAGCGCCTGCTTTTCGAGCGAGGGGCTCCTTCCGTCCCAGTAGAGCTCGGTGTGGTACGCGATGTTCCAGAGGCTCGGGCTGCTGCGGGTGAGCGCTTTGCCGAGCGCTCCCTCGGCTACCGGCTTTCCGTCGGTGAGGCCGTTCTCGCACACGTGGCACGAGTAGCAGGAGCGACTGTCGTCGACAGATAGGCGGCTGTCGTAGTAGAGCTGTCGTCCGAGCGCGACCTTCTCCGGTGTCGCCGGGTTGTCGGCGGGCACCGGGACCACACCGAAGGCAACGGGTGGCGTGGGCATGTCGGACGAGGCCTCCGGAGTCGTTTCGGCTGTCGCTGCGGGAGTCTCCTCGTGGAGCGGAGCGCACGTCCCGAAGAGGCCGATGAGAGCGGTGGCGATACCCGAGACAAAAATGGTTCTCGAAATTCTCGGTCGATTCATGGAATGGGGCCCTCCTGCCTTTTGCAAGGCGCTGATTCTAGGGGAAAGCGCTCGCGAAACCAAGCCCTACCTGTGGTGAAAGTCCTAGGTTCGACGGATCCGTGACGTATAATTGAGGTAGAGTTAAAAAAGAAGCTCGCAGGTCCGCTGCGATCCCGCTAAACGCGCCCGGCCTGGCCCCGCGGGGTCGTTGCAGGAGGGGGCGTAGTGCATCGCAGAACGCACAACTTGGCGTACCGATGGGTCGCCTTTGCGGCGCTGACCCTCGCACTCGCTGCGCCCGCGGGAATCGCGGTTCGTCGAATCCTCGCCGCGCCGAAGGAGCTGGTTCTCGCGAAGGCGGCGCCGCCCGCTCCCCAGTCCCCGATTCTGTCCCTTCCCGACGCGTTCGCGCCCGGACAGCAAGACGATTTCATCCCGCAACCCTCGGCGGGCCCGCGGCAGTTCTATTTCACGCGCGCCGCGTACACCGGCTACTACCGGTTTCGCGACTTCCGAAGCTGGAGCGTCGACTTTCCCAAAGCAGATCGGCAGTTCCTCATCGGACTCAGGCGCCTCACCAACCTCGACGCCTACGAGCTCGAAAATCCCGTAAGGCTCACCGACCCCGAGCTCGGAAAGTACCCGTTCCTCTACACCGTCGAGGTAGGCTACATGGCATTGACCGAAGGCGAGGTCGAGGGCCTAAGGCGCTACCTTCAGGCGGGAGGATTCCTGGTGGTCGATGATTTCTGGGGAACGATGGAATGGGAGAACTTCCAGGCTCAGTTCGCCCGCATCCTCCCCGGCTATCCCATCGTGGATCTTCCGCTCACTCACCCCATCTTCAACTGCTTCTACGACGTCAAGGAGATCGTTCAGGTGCCGAACGTGGGGCAAGGCATGCAGGGCGGTCCCACGTGGGAGTCCGATGGCTACTACCCCGAGGTCAAGGGCATCTTCGACGAAGAGGGCCGCCTCATGGTGGTGATCAATTGGAACACCGATCTGGGTGACGCCTGGGAATGGGCGGAGAACCCGTACTACCCGCTTCGGTTCTCGACCTACGCCTACCAGATGGGCGTGAATTACATCATCTACGCGATGAGCCATTAAGTTAATGGTTGAGAGTCTCTTCGAATTTCTGTTCAAGTACCGCCCGCTCCTCTACGAAAGGGGAGAGCTCGGCCTCGGCGCGTCCTGGCCGCTCATCGTGCTCAGCGTCGCAGGCGTCGCCATCGCGGTTCCGACGCTCCTTCGCTACCGCGCGATCCAGGGAAAGGCGTCGGCGCGAGACCGTCTGGTTCTGACCGGGCTTCGCGTGGCCATTCTCCTCCTCGTGGTTTTCTGTCTCTTCCGGCCCTCGCTCGTGCTCTCGACCGTGGTGCCGCAGCGAAGCTTCGTCGGGATCCTCCTCGACGATTCGCGGAGCATGCAGATTGCCGACGTGGCAGGAAAGCCCCGGGGGGCCTTCATCCAGGAGACCTTCGGACCCGAAGGCAGCGCTCTCGTCGAGGCGCTGTCCGAAAAGTTCATGCTGCGGTTCTTCCGCTTCTCCGACTCGGCGGACCGGCTCACCGATCCGACAAGCCTCGGCTTCGCCGGCACCAGCACTCACCTCGCGCGGGCGCTCGAACGAAGTGTCGCCGAGCTTTCGAACGTCCCTCTCGCCGGGATGGTGCTGGTGAGCGATGGCGCCGACAACTCGACCGACGCCATCAGCGACACGCTTCTGGATCTCCAGGCGCGGAAGGTTCCCGTCCATACCGTGGGTCTCGGGCGGGAGCGTTTCACCAGGGACATCGAGGTCTCTCGCGTCGAGGCGCCGCGGACGGTGCTCGAGGGGTCCTCCCTCATCGTGGACGTGACCCTCTCGCAGCGCGGCTTCGAGGGCGAGACCGTGCGTCTCGACGTCGAGGACGACGGCCGGATCGTGAACTCGAGGGACGTGACGCTCACCGCCGAGGCGGAGGCGACGACGGTGCGGGTCCACTTTACTGTCTCCGAGCCCGGCGCTCGGGTTTTCCGTTTCAAGGTCGCGGTCGCCGAAGGCGAGATGGTCACCCAGAACAACGCGCGCGAGCAGCTCATCGAGGTCGAGGATCGCCGCGAGAAGATCCTGTACTTCGAGGGGGAGCCGCGTTTCGAGCTGAAGTTCATCCGGCGCGCGATCGCCGAGGACGAGAACCTGCAGCTCGTCTGCCTCCAGCGGACAGCCGAGGGAAAGTTCCTGCGGCTCGACGTGGACGATGCCGAGGAGCTCGCGAGCGGTTTTCCGAAGACGCGTGAGGAGCTCTTCCGCTACCGGGGAATCGTGCTCGGTAGCATCGAGGCCAGCCACTTCACCCACGACCAGCTCCGGATGATCGCCGATTTCGTTAGCCAGCGCGGCGGCGGTCTGCTTGCCCTCGGCGGGAGGCTCTCGTTCTCCGAAGGCGGCTATGCCGGAACGCCCGTCGACGAGGTCCTTCCCGTGGTGCTCGAGGCCGTCGAGATCTCGCCCGAGACGGAGGAGGTCCCGGCCCCGGGATTCTTCGCCAATCTCGTCGTCGAGCCCACGCCCTTCGGGAGCACCCATCCCGTCACCCAGTTTGGCTCCGACCTGGAATCGAGCGCCGAGCGTTTCCAGACGCTTCCCCCGCTTTCGACCCTGAACGATGTCCGTTCGGTGAAGCCGGGGGCTACGACGCTTCTCGAGGGCTCGGGAGACGGAATTTCGGACCAGCCGCTCCTGGTATTCCAGCGCTACGGCCGGGGCAAAGCGATCGCCCTCACGGTGAACGACTCCTGGCAGTGGCAGCTGCATCACGACATTCCACTCGAAGACCTCACCAACGAGCTCTTCTGGCGGAAGCGCTTGAGATGGCTCGTGAGCTACGTGCCCGACCAGGTCGCGGTCACGACCGACAAGAGCCGCTACGCGCCGGGTGAAAGCGTCGTCTTGACCGCGGAAATCGACGACGATCGATTCTTGAAGTTGAACAACGCCCAGGTTCAGGCGACCGTCCGCACGCCCTCCGGCGACGCGGTCGACCTTCCCATGGAGTGGACCGTCGACAAGGACGGCGAGTACCGGGCGAGCTTCCTCCCGGGGGAAAAGGGGATCTACGAGATCGCGGTCCAGGCCGAACGGGAAGGGGTGCTCGTCGGGACCGCGACGAGCTATCTGGAGATCGAAGACCTCGACGACGAGTATTTCCAGGCCGAGATGAGGGCGCCGCTCCTGGATCGCATCGCGAAAGAGACCGGAGGAGAGTTCTATCGGCCGGAGACGGTCTCGCGCCTCCCGGAGGACATGAGCTACACCGAGGGCGGCGCGACGGTGCGGGAACGCCGCGACCTCTGGGACATGCCGGTGTTGTTCCTGCTGATGCTGGGCCTCGTCAGCGCCGAGTGGAGCTACCGCAAATACCGGGGGCTCGCATGACCTCTAAAAGACTTCTTCTTGTCCTGGTCTTCGCGTTGATGAGCCCGGCAGTGGCCCAGGCGAAGGAGACTTACCTCATCATCATCGCCGGTATCGGCGGGGACGAGGCCCATCGAGAGCGGTTTCATCAATGGTCGATGGCGATGCGCGATGCCGCGACGGCTCGCCACGGACTTGCCGCAGATCGGGTGTTCTATCTCGGGGAGAGCCCGGAGATGGCTCCCGAGGCGATCCACGCGAAGTCGACGAAAGAGAACATTGCGGCGCTCCTTT
>CAZKNR010000144.1:0-24130 GCA_964553925.1 uncultured Acidobacteriota bacterium | reverse complement strand
ACGAAGAGCGCGGTCGCGATCGAGGTTAGAACGAGGCCGAGTGCTATGCCCATGACCGAAACCGTGGCCGCAAGGACGCTCCTTCGGTCGAAGCGAACCTCGACGTCGAGAGGCCTCCCGGCGAAGTGCTCGCGGAAGGTGCGCTTCCACGCGAGGATGTTCCCGCGCTCGATGTCCGCGGGAGAGTTGTGATAGCGGATGGTGCTAGGAAGGTGATAGCGAAGCGCCAGGAGCGCCTGCGGGTCGAGGCCTCCGGGCGCCGCCGCTCCTGGCGAGGGAAGCGAGAGCTCGAGCGCGAGGTCCTCTCCTCCCCTGGCGAACCGGCAGCCGCGATCGCGAAACGCGGGAATCCCGCAGAGCTTCTCCCAGCCGGAGAAGCGCGCCTGGACGTGAACGAACTTCCTGCGCTCCCGCTCGGTCTCGAGCGCCGAGAGGAGATCGACTCCTTCTCCCTCGAAGAGCGCCTTCGCCCTCTCGACGCTCGCTTCATCGAGCCCATGAAGAGCCTCGATGGCGGCGGTCGACCCGCTCATGCGGATCTCGCCCGAGCCGTCGACCTCGAGGAATACCTCCTCCTCGTACTCGTAGGTGGCGCAGCCGGAGGCGGCGAGAAGGAGCAGGGAAAGAGCTCGGGCCTTCATTCGCGGTGATTCTAGCGTGGGCTTACAGGCTCTCGGCCAAGCACTCAGCGACGAGCGCGGACTGACTCACGCCCTTTTTCTTGGCCTGGAGCTTCACGCGCTCTACGATCGATTCCGGCAAGTAGTACTTCGCCTGCACCCGGCGTTCGCCCAATTCTCGAAGCACCTCGCGCACGATACCGTGCAACTTTGCCTCATCTCCCCGGTTTATGCTGACCTTCAACTCGAAGCGATACCGTCCCGCCGAGGTCCGGTAGAGATTCCGGATGCCATAGTGGCGGTCCACCTTCCGCAGCTTGCGGTTGATCGCCTTTTCCAAGTGAGCGTAGTCCTTCGAGTAGATTTTCCGCATCGTTCACCTCTCAAGGTCAATGAGTATGGTAAGTCCCTCCCGGGTTTCGTAAGCGACCGCCTCCTGGTTCAATGCCCTGCCCATCTGGACCAAGAGCTCCTCTCCACGCTTCCGAAACGTATCCAACTGGTGAGCCGCGCAGCTTGCCCGTATCACATTAACCGTTTCCCTCACGAGGAATAGACGATCCCTTTCGCGGTCGTACTCCCGGAGATCTTGACGCCCTTGACTCCACACCCCTTCTCTCTGCGATTCCTGAAATCCCGTCACTTTGATGTTCTGTAGGAGAAAATATGCCAACCGCTCTTTCCACTCTCGCTGTTTCGCGGCGCTGAGCTTTCGCTTCAGCGAGGGCAGCGTTCACGCCAACTAATGCCATACAATGCCGCCCCAATGCCGTCCCCGACCGATCGGAAAACTCTTCTCCTCTTCGACGGCAACAACCTTTTTTACAGATCGTTCTTCGCGATTCCGCCGCTCGCGACGCGCGCCGGGATCCCCACCAACGCCGTGCTGGGCTTCACGAACGTGCTGCGCAAAGTCCTCACCGACGAGCCGCACGATTTCGCCGCGGTGACGTTCGACGCGGGCGGGCGCACCTTCCGTCACGTGAAATTCCAGGCGTACAAGGCGAACCGTCCCCCGACTCCGGACAGCCTGAAGCAGCAGACTCCCTACACCCGACGGCTCTGCGCCGCCCTCGGGCTAAAGGTTCTGGAGACCCCCGGAATCGAGGCCGACGATCTCATTGGAACCCTCGCCCGGCGCGGCGTCGAGGACGGTCACCGCGTTCTCATCGTTTCCTCGGACAAGGATCTCCTGCAGCTCGTGAACGACGACGTCACCGTGATCCACCCGGTGAAGTACGAGCGGCTTACTCCCGAAGGAGTCCGAAACAAGTTCGGCGTACCGCCGGGACAGGTCGTCGACGTCCTCGCACTCATGGGAGACAGCATCGACAACATTCCCGGAGTTCCGGGCATCGGAGAGAAGGGTGCGTCGAAGCTCGTGAGCGAGTATGGAAGCCTCGAATCCCTTCTGGAGCACGCCCACGAGGTCCGGAACAAGAGGCAGCGCGAGGCCCTCGAGCAGCACGGCGAGGGAGCGCGGCTATCGAAAGAGCTCGTGACCATCGTGACCGACCTCGACCTCGGCGTCGCTATCGAGGACCTCCGATATCGTGGTCCCGACCGGGAGTCGGCCCGGAGCCTCTTCGAAGAGCTCGAGTTCACGTCGATCGTGAAGGACTACATGCCGCCCCAGGAAGCGGCCGACCTGAGCGCGAGCTTCCTCCCCCTCGAGACCCCGGGGGAGCTCGATCGCTTCCTCGCACGCGCGCGCGCGAAGGGCACGCTTTCCGTGTGGCTCGATTTGAGCGAGCCCGAGCGCGAAGGATATTTCGACCCCTGGGGCCGGAAACTCCTCGGCGTCGGTCTCGCGGTCGAAGCCGGAGAAGGGGTCTACGCGTCCGTGAGCGCGAAGATCCCTGAGACGCTTCTGATCGAGCGCCTCGCGCCCCTCCTCGCGGAGCCTTCGCTTGGAAAGATCGGTCACGCCCTCAAGCGGGCGGTCCTTTTCTTCGGGGCCCGGGGGACGCCCGTCTCAAGTATAGGGTTCGACACCGAGATCGCCTCCTATGTGCTGAACCCCTCGCGCCGCTCGCAGGAGCTCTCCGATCTCGTCCTCGAGTTCCTGCAAAAGCCGCTCTCCGCCGAGAGCGAGCCCGCCGAAGCCCAGGGAATTCTTCCCGGAATGGCTCCTCCGTCGGAGACGGCCGCGTCGAGAGGGAGGCTTTCCGCCGAGCGGGCCGAGAGGATGCTCCGCCTTTCGGAGCGCATGGGGAGTCGTCTGGCGGAGGACGAGCTCGAGCGTGTCTATCGCGGGCTCGAGTTGCCTCTCATCGAGGTGCTGGCGGCGATGGAGCTCGCCGGCATCGCCATCGACCGCGCCGAGTTCGAGAAGATGTCGACCGAGCTCGAGGTCGAGCTCCAGAGACTGACGGCGGAAATCTACGAGCTCGCCGGAGTCGAGTTCAACATCAACTCGCCTCGTCAGCTGGGAGAGATCCTGTTCGAGAAGATGAACCTTCCGTCGTTCAAGAAGACCGAGAAGCAGCGCGCCGCCTCGACTCGGGTCGACGTCCTCGAAGAGCTCGCCGCCTCGTTTCCGTTCCCCAAGAAGGTACTGGAGTACCGGAGCCTCTCGAAGCTCAAAGGGACCTATGTGGACGCCCTCCCCTCTCTCGTCCATGCGAAGACCGGCCGCATTCACACCACGTTCCATCAGACGGTCGCGGTGACCGGCCGGCTTTCGAGCAGCGACCCGAACCTCCAGAACATCCCCATCCGCACCGAGCTCGCCCGGAGGCTGAGGCGGGCTTTCGTGGCCCCTCCCGGCACCAAGCTCCTCTCGGCGGACTACTCCCAGATCGAGCTCCGGGTGCTCGCGCACCTGAGCCGGGACCCCGCGCTCATCGAGGCGTTTCGCGCCGGGGAGGACATACACGATCGCACGGCCCGCCAGGTGTTCGGCGAGACCTCGACGTTGAGCGCCTCGGAGAGGAGGCGGCGGGCGAAGATCATCAACTTCAGCATCATCTACGGGAAGACCGCCTTCACCCTGGGGAAGGAGTTCGGCGTCCCGACGCGCGAGGCGCAGGCCTTCATCGACGCCTATCTCGACCGCTACCCCAAGGTGCGCGACCTCATCGACGAGATCGTTCGCGAGGCGCGGCGCACAGGGAAGGTCCGGACTCTCTTCGGAAGGCAGCGCTACGTCCCTGAGATCGGCTCTCGAAACCGGGCGACGCGCTCCGCCGCCGAGCGAGTCGCGGTGAACACGCCGATCCAGGGAACGGCTGCGGACCTCATCAAGAAGGCGATGATCGATCTCTACCGGCGCCTGCGCGAGGAGAAGCTCGAGACCCGACTTTTGTTACAGGTGCACGACGAGCTCGTGCTCGAAGCTCCCGAGCACGAGGTCGAACGGGCGTTTCTGGTCGTGCGAGAGACGATGGAGAACGTCTATCCGATGGAAGTGCCCTTGAAGGTCGATATCAAGACCGGAAGCTCATGGGAGCATTAGATCCCGAAACTCTCTGGAAGGTGGGAGGCATCCGGGAGAAGCAGATCGGGCGCCGCTTTCTCCAGAATCTCCCGCGGCCCGTACTCGCTCTCGACCCCGATGGTGAAAGTGCCGACGCTTTGCCCCATACGAATGTCTTCAGGTCGATCCCCGACGTAGACGGCGGTAGACGCCGCGGCCGAGAGCTGCTCGAGCCCGCGGGTGAGAGGCGCCGGGTGCGGCTTCTTCTCGTGGGTATCCTCGAAACAGACGACGGCGGCGAAGATCCCGTGAAGGCGGAACCGGTCGATCTCGTGCAGCACGCGCTCACGGTCGCCGCTGGTCACGAGCCCGAGGCTCATTCCCGCATGCCGCAAGCGCTCGAGCATTTTGGCAGCGAAGGGGAAGAGCTCCGACGTCTGCTGGTGGTACGTCTTTCGCCAGAGCTGGTCGGCGTTGTCCCACTCGGTCTCTGGGATGCCCAGAAGGCGATAGGACTCGTACCAGTTGGGGCTATAGGTCTCGAGAAATCGCTTGCGGTCGACGTCGATTCCGAAATGCCGGAGCACGGTGAGCGAGGAGTGGTAGCCGGCGGGGAAGGAATCGAGAAGAGTGCCGTCCCAGTCGAAGAGAACTGTCTTGACGATGCCCTTCACGTCGAGAACAGTCTACACTGAGCCGCGTGCTCTACTTCTCGCGCCTCGACTGCCGCGGTTTCTCGCTCGCCATCTACTCCCGAGAAGAGGCGATCGTGGCGATCGATCTCAAGGCCGGAGAGCGGACCGGGGCGGAGCCTGCCGGTCTCCGGCATCGGGACTTCGAGCGGCAACTGATCGAGTACCTCGATGGGAAGCGGCGGGTGTTCGATCTCCCGTTGCGCCTCGAGGGAAGCGATTTCCAGAAAGAAGTCTGGGAGGCGGTCGCGCACATCCCCTACGGCCAGACCGCGTCCTACGGTGAGATCGCCCACTTGATTGGAAAACCGAAGTCGAGCCGCGCGGTCGGCGCCGCGAACGGTGCGAACCCTATCCCCATCGTGATTCCCTGCCACCGCGTCATCGGCGCCGATGGCTCTCTCACGGGCTACGGTGGCGGGCTCGCTCTCAAGAGCCGCTTTCTGGCGCTCGAGGGAATCCTGCCCGCGCCTGCGGTTCAGATGCGGTTGTTCTAGATTCCTGAGCTTCGAGTCCGAGAAATCATCTCTTTTGGGATAGGCCGAGGTCGTTCAGGCTCGTTGCTGTGAGGAGTCGATCGAGGACGGAATCCAGCTCGGCTGCGGACATCCCTTTGGCTTTCGCCGCGATCTCCTGGGGAAGTTCGCCGAACTTGGCGGCGAGCTGCCTCAAGAGCGTCTCGCGCTTTCCCTTGATGACGCCAGCCTTCTGGCCCTCTTTCTGGCCCTTCTTCCTGCCCTTTTCCATGAGCTTGTCGGCCCAAGTGAGCTCCATCTCTTGCACGGCTCGATACTCCTTTCTCGAGACGAGACGCCGGTACCTCGCGGCGTCTTCCCCCGAAAGCTTGAAAAACGACTCGATTACCGTGACGAGGAGATACTTCAGCGCCTCGTCGAGCTCGCTTCCCACGACCCGCTCGAAGATCGAAAGCCGGAGACGGGCGCGATCTCGGGTTTCCTCCCGGCTCATCAGTGCCGAAAGGGCCGCTCCGAGCGGGCTCGCTCCAACATACTCTTCCGCCGGAAGACGCGCCAGCGCCAGGCTGTGGTAGCGGAAGAGCAGGAGCTCTTGCCCGAAGAGGGCCTCTCGGTACTCGAACACCTTCGAGTGCGGTCCTCCGCGGAGGTACAGGGCGATGGGAAACACTGGAAGCCTGTAGTGCAGGCGCAGGAGAGCGTAGTACTCGAACATCCTGCGGGGGAAGTCGCTCTTGGACTCCGTCTGGACCTCCACGTGAACGAGAACGATCTCCGGCTCCCCGTCGCGGGTCTCGAGCCGGGCGACTACGTCGGCCTGGCGCACCTCGCCTGAGGGAACGTTGGCGAAGACTTCCTTTCCGATGAAGCGCAAGGTCTCGAAGTCGAGCTGGGCCGCGGCTTCGGGAAAGAAGAGCTCGAGAAAGTCCTGGAGCAGACTTTCCAGAATCGTTTTGAACAGCTGGTCGTATCCCATCCGTTGTTCCTCGTATGAGGTAGACGAGATCGGAGGGAGAAACCTCCCCGGTGACGCCCGGAGGCGCTACCCGGCGACGAAGATAAGCGAAACGCGATCCGAGGCGCGGTCCACCGCTCGACGGGTGAGATCGTCCACTTGATTGGAAAACCGAAGTCGACCCGCGCGGTCGGAGCGGCGAATGGCGCGAACCCTATCCGCCTCGTGATTCCCTGCCACCGCGTCATCGGCTCCGATGGCTCGCTCACGGCTACGGCGGCGGGCTCGCTCTCAAGAGCCGCTTTCTGGCGCTCGAGGGCATCCTGCCCGCACCGGCGGTTCAGATGCGGTTGTTCTAGATTCCTGAGCTTCGAGTCCGAGAATCATCTATTTTTGAGGTAGGTCCAGGTCGTCCAGCGTCGTTGCGGTAATTAACTAACTAGGCGATCGAGGACGGAATCCAGCTCGGCTGCGGACATCCCTTTGGCTTTCGCCGCGATCTCCTGGGGAAGTTCGCCGAACTTGGCGGCGAGCTGCCTCAAGAGCGTCTCGCGCTTTCCCTTGATGACGCCCTCTTTCTGGCCCTTCTTCCTGCCCTTCTCCATGAGCTTGTCGGCCCAAGTGAGCTCCATCTCTTGCACGGCTCGATACTCCTTTCTCGAGACGAGACGCCGGTACCTCTCGGCGTCTTCCCCCGAAAGCTTGAAAAACGACTCGATCACGTTGACGAGGAGATACTTCAGCGCCTCGTCGAGCTCGCTTTCCACGACCCGCTCTTTCATCGAAAGCCGGAGCCGGGGGCGATCTTGGATTTCCTGCCTGCCCATCAGTGCCGAAAGGGCCGCTCCAAGCGGGCTCGCTCCAACATACTCTTCCGCCGAAAGACGCGCCAGCGCCAGGCTGTGGTAGCGGAAGAGCAGGAGCTGCTGCCCGAAGAGGGCCTCTCGGTACTCGGCAAGCCTGGAGCGAGGTCCCGGGCGGAGGTACAGAGCGACGGGAAACACCGGAAGCCCGTAGTGCAAGCGCAGGAGAGAGTAGTACTCGAACATCCTGCGGGGAAAGTCGCTCTTGGGCGCTGTCTGGATCTCCACGTGAACGAGAACGAGCTCCGGCTGCCCGTCGCGCGTTTCGAGCCGGGCGACGACGTCGGCCTGGCGCACCTTGCCTTTGGGAACGTTGGCAAACACTTCCTTGCCGATGAAGCGCAAGGTCTCGAAGTCGAGCCGGGCCACGGCCTCGGGAAAAAAGAGCTCGAGAAAATCCTGGAGCAGACTTTCCAGAATCGTTTTGAAGAGCTGGTCGTATCCCATCCGTTGTTCCTCGTAAGAGGTAGACGAGATCGGATGGGAGAAACCTCCCGGTGACGCCCGGCAGAGCTACGAAGATTGCGGAACTCGATCCGTACGTCCCCCCTTACATTGGATTTCAAGTATTCTTGGGCAGGTCTAGAATCCGTTTTTTCTCAAGGAGGCTTATGCGATCGAAATGGATGTTCGCGGCGATGGGGTTCATGGTGACGATGGGGTGTGGTGGCGGCTCTCCACCTCCGCCGGCGGAGGAGCCCGCGGCGGCGCCGGCTCCGGCCGCGCCCGCTCAGGAGGAGCCCGCATCGGCCGCGCCCGCGCCCACCGGAACGAACCCGATGGTCGAGATGCGCACCAGCCTGGGGACGATGAAGATCGAGCTCTACCCGGACAAGGCGCCGAAGACGGCCGAGAACTTCCTCCAGTACGCGCGCGAAGGATTCTACGACGGCACGGTCTTCCACCGCGTCATCTCGGGCTTCATGATTCAGGGCGGCGGCTTCACTCCCGACATGTCGGAGAAGGAAGCGCGCGCCCCGATCGAGAACGAGGCTTCGAACGAGCTCAAGAACGTGCGCGGGGCGCTCGCCATGGCGCGCACCGGAGACCCCCATAGCGCGAGCTCGCAGTTCTTCATCAACACCGTCGACAATCCGTTTCTCGACTTCACGGCGGAGACCGTTCAGGGCTTTGGATACGCCGTCTTCGGGCAGGTCGTGGAGGGCCTGGAGACGCTCGATGCCATCAAGAAGGTCTCGACCGGAAGCCGCGATGGACAAGACGACGTTCCCCTGGACCCGGTACTCATAGAGAGCGTCCTGGTCTTGAACTAGATCTCGCAGACACCGATTACCACTTCGGGAGCGCCCGCTCGCGCGAGAGGCGCGGGCATGTGGCGCATCTCGCTCTCCCAGGGAAGATGCGCGAGGTTCGAAACTTGATGGAGCCGTACCGACAGAAGGTTCGACCGTCGGCCGGCGCGGGCGAGGAGCCTCTGATGTCGCTCCGAGAACCACGTCTGTCCGAAGATCTTCACCTTGGGGAAGACTCTCCCGAGGAGCGATTCGAGCTCCGCGATCGAGTACTCGCGGACGTGATACGGGTTTCGGGGGCGATCGCGGAGCGTGAGTCCCGGGCTCAGGAAGTCGCGGTTCGGAGTGGAACACAGAAATGTACCTCCGGGCGCGAGAACGCGCCGGGCCTCACGCACGAGCGCTTCATCGTCCTCGACGTGCTCGAGGGTTTCGAAGCTGACGTAGAGATCGAAGACGCCTTTGCTGGCCGGAAGCCGGGTCGCATCGGCACGAACGAAACCCAGGCCCGACGCGTCGAAGGAAACGTCCATCGAGGTGACCCGACGGGCTCCCGCCTCCGACAAAATCCGCGAGCCGTAACCCGTGCCGCAGGCAGCGTCGAGGACCCGGAGTCCCGGAGCGAAGGCGGCGGCCCATCGGTATCGCGCGAGGTGCTGGTTCCGCAGCCAGGGCGACGAGAAACGATCGAGCGCGAGCCGTTCCATCGGGGCAGCAGAATAGAGGAGAGTGTCTTCCGATGAAAGCGCTTCTCCTCACCGCGGTCGTCGTCTCGATCGTTCTCGCGCTCCCTGCCGGAGACACCCTGGTCCTCGAGGACTTCGAGGAGGGTCCGTTGAAGGGATTACCGCTTGGGTGGAAAGCTCGCGGATTCGAGCAGGGCGAAAAAGCCCCGTATTGGATCGAGGAAGAGAACGGCAACCGCTTCCTTCGCGCCGAGGACCGCGGCGAGAACGTGATGCTCTATAGAGAGGTCCGGTGGAACGCGCGCGAGTATCCTTATTTAAGCTTCCGCTTCCGAGTTCGCGCCGTTCCCGAGGGCGCGGACGAAAGGTTCGAGGACAAAGCCGACAGCGCCGCCGGCCTCTATCTTTCTTATCGCCGCAAGCTCGGGATCGTCCCCGAGTCCGTCAAGTTCGTGTGGAGCGGCTCCCTCGCCGCGGGTTCCGCCTTCCGGAGGCCGGGAATCGGAATGCCCTGGACGGTCGTGGCCGGAAGCGGCGCCCCTGATGGGTCCTGGCGGACGTTCGTGTTTCGCACCGAGGACGTCTACCGGAAGACGTTCGGGAAAGATCCGGGCGACCGCCCGCTCGGGATCGGACTCCTCTCCGACGCCAACAGCACCGGGAGCCTCGCCGCCGCGGACTACGACGACATCACGGTGTACCGGAGCCCGCCGTCCGCGGTGGACGAGATCCGCGAGATCCTTCGGCCTTCCCCGAATTGACTCGCCGGTTTCCCTGTGCGACGATGCGCGGCCCTTCAGGAGGTCTTATCCACTCGCTATCGATCGTCTTTCCCGCATACAACGACGCCGGCACCATCGCCAGCATGATCGTAAGCGCCCGACGGACGGCGCGACAGCTCACGAACGACTTCGAGATCCTCGTCGTGGACGACGGAAGCCGCGACGCCACGGCCTCTATCCTCGATGAGCTCGAAGCGCTGGTGCCCGAGCTTCGCGTGCTGCGGCACGGAGACAACCGCGGCTACGGGGCGGCGCTGCGAACCGGTTTCGAAGCAGCGACGAAAGACCTCGTCTTCTATACCGATGGAGACGCCCAGTTCGACCCACGGGAGCTCCCCCGTCTCGTCGAACGCCTGACGCCAGGGGTCGACTACGTCAGCGGGTACCGTAAGAGACGAGCCGATCCGCTGCTTCGAGTCCTGGTGGGAAACCCGTATCACCTCATGGTGCGATTCGCGTTCGGCCTCTCGCTCCGGGACATCGACTGCGACTTCCGGTTGTTTCGGCGCCCGGTCCTCGAGCAGCTCGATCTCGAGGAGAGCGACGGCTCGATGTGCATCGAGCTCTTGAAGAAGCTCGAGGATTCCGGCAGCCGCTTCGCCCAGGCCGCAGTCTCGCATTATCCCCGAGTCTACGGCCGGAGCCAGTACTTCACCATCCGCGGTGTTCTTCGCTCGTACTTGCAGCTCTTCCGCTTGTGGATGCGGCTCGTCGCGCGCCGAAAGCACCGGGAGCCCAAGATGATCAACGCGTAAGGCTCTCGAGCTCGGCGACGGCGAAGTCGAGCTCCTCGCCTTTGGGACCGGACCTCTTCGCTCCAGGACTTCAGCTTATCGAGAAGTTCTTTGAGCGGAGGTTGGTCGGGGTTCAGGAAAGGGAGCGTTCCAAGAATCTCCACTGCCCGCTCATCGTTTCCGAGTTATTCTAACCTTCACCGGGTCATCGACCCCCAGGCGGAAACGTGAGTGAGCGTTTCGCGACATAATTCGAAACGACCTCTAGACTCACCCTTTGGGCATGGCGCCATGGCAGAGACTGCAGTTCAACAAATACTCCATATGATCGACCAGCTCTCGCAGAGCGACCGCGAGACCCTCGAAGAGCGACTCGCGAACCGCGCCGAAACGGCGTGGCGTGAGGAAGTCGAGGAGGCGCGGCGTGAAGCCCGAGAGAAGGGAATCGACCAGGCCGCAATCGACCGCGCGATCAGCAAGCATCGTTATGGTGCATGAAGATCTTCTTCGACACTAACGTCTACATCGCGGAAGCGCTCCTTGGCAGCCCGGCGGAGTTGATGGTATCCGTCACTACCAAAGCTTCGTGGCGGATCTTCTTAAGCACTACGTGTTGGACGAGATCGAGCGCGTACTGACGGAGCAACTCGGCTTTTCGTTCCGGCTCGCACGTTTGACGCGTCGAAGATGCCTGCGACGTGCCCGTCGCGTGACCCCACCATCGTCGCGTCATGAAGTGCCTGGAGATCCCGCCGACAGTCCCGTTCTTCGAGCCGCTCTCACCGCGGGCGTGGACTATCTGGTATCCAATGACCGACGCATCCTGGCGTTGGACCCTTACGAAGGCTTGAGAATCATCTCTATGAGTGCCTATTACGAGCTCCTGATCCGGGAAGGCCTGCTAAGATGACGCGTTGCTGGCGCTTCAGCACTCTCCAAGACGTCGAATGGCGGGTACCGTAAGAGGCGCGCCGATCCGCCGCTGCGGGTCCTGGTGGGAAATCCGTATCACCTGATGGTGCGATTCGCGTTCGGCCTCTCGCTCCGGGACATCGACTGCGACTTTCGACTGTTCCGGCGCCCGGTTCTCGATCGGCTCGAGCTCGAGGAGAGCGACGGGTCGATGTGCATCGAGCTCTTGAAAAAGCTCGAGGATTCCGGCTGCCGCTTCGACCAGGCCGCGGTCTCGCACTATCCCCGGGTCTACGGTCGGAGCCAGTACTTCACCATCCGCGGCGTCCTTCGCTCCTACCTCCAGCTATTTCGCCTGTGGATGCGGCTCGTGGTGCACCGCAAGCACCGAGAGCCCCAAGATGATCAACGCGTGAGGCTCTCGAGCTCGGCGATGGCGGAGTCGAGCTCCGAATCCTCGGGAGCGAGGCGTTTCGCTTTCCGCAAAACTTCGAGAGCGCGGCGAAGATCTCCTTTCCGCGCGAGTGCGGCGCCCAGATTCCGGTAGGCGTTGGCGTACTCGGGGTCGCACCCGATCGCCCGCTCGTAGGATCGGATTCCCTCGTCGACGTTTCCCTCCCTTTCGTGGACCGCGCCGACGTTCGTGAGCGCGCCGAGGTAGCAGGGTGTGCGCGCGAGGATCGCCTCATAGTGAAGCTTCGCTTCATCGACGCGGCCAATACCGCTCAGGGTATTCGCAAGAGCCTGTTCGACGTTGTCGTCCTCGGGGGCGAGGCTCACAGCGCGCTCGAGCTCGATGAGAGCGCCTTCGGCATTCCGCTCTGAGGCGAGGACCTGTCCGCGGGCGTAGGCTGCCGCAGCCTGCGCTCCCGGCCCGCTCCATTCGTTCGCCATCTTGGATACTTCCGCGCCACGACCGGAAGACAGCAGGAGGTCGGCGAGGTCCTGATACAGGAGCCGACTGGGCGCCATGACGATACCCTCGCGCAGCCACCGCTCGGAAGCCTCGAGGTTCCCCTGAGATTCCTCGAGCTCCGAGAGCCTGGAGTAGACGAAGGCGCTCCTCGGGTCGAGGGCTCGAGCCTTTTCGAAGCTCGCGCGGGCAGCTTCTTTCTCACCGAGGCTCGCGAGAGCTCGACCGAGCCCGTAATGGCCGTCGTAGCTCGCCGGCTGGATCTCGAGGAGCCGCTCGAACGCTTGTCGCGCCTCTCGCGGGCGATTCAGATCCAGCGAGAGGTTCCCGTACATCGAAAGCGCCTTCGTGCTGCGAGGCTCTTGCTCGAGGACGAGAGCGAGTCTTTCGACGTCCGCGGGGGTCGGGTCCGAGAGGGCGGTGAGCTCATTCAGCGCCTTGTACACGGCGAGCTTGTCCTTGGGGTCGGAAAGCTCGGTGAAAGAGCGCTCCGGCGCGGGCGTCGGGGCGGACCCTCCCAGGTAGCCAAGGGCGTGGAGGGAGGCGAGAGTGCCGGGGTCCAGGCTCTCCGGCCGAACGTTCTCCGAACCTGGCAGCTCCTCGAGCTTCGCAAGAAGACCCCGTGCCCCGTTCTCCTCCTCGTCGATTCGATTTCGTTCTTCCCCCGGGTCGGAGTCGAGGTCGTAGAACTCGCTCCGAGGTGCGAGGATGAGCTTCCAGCTCCCGCGCCTGAGGCTTCGGAGCTCGCTCCAGCCGTAGTGCAGCCGGGGAACGAAGGTCTCGGCGTAGGCCTCGACGTCCCGGGTTTTGATCTCGCCCGCCGCGGAAACGAAGCTCACTCCTTCGAAGCTGGAAGGCGCCTCGACTCCCAGGAGCTCCAGCACCGTGGGGGCGATGTCGATGGTGCGGACGAGGGCAGAAGCGCGCTCCCCGTGGCGAATTCCGGAGGCTCGAATGAGGAGCGGGACATGGAGCGTCGACTGATAGAGGAAAAACCCGTGGGTATCCTCGCCGTGCTCGCCCAGCGACTCGCCGTGGTCCGCGGTAACGACGAGTACGGTCGATTTTGAAAGGCCGCGGGCGTCGAGAAACAGAAGCAGACGCTGAAGCAGAGAGTCCACGTACGAAACCTCGCCCCGGTAAGCCGCCTCGAGGCCCGTCGCCTTGGGAGCGAAGGCAGGGGGTGGATCGTAGGGACGGTGGGGATCGAAGAAGTGCAGGAAGGCGAAAAATGGCGTCTCGTCTTCGGATCCGATCCAGCGGAGCGCTTCTTCGAGGACCTTCTCCCCTCGCCTCTCGCGAAGACCGCGATCGGTCTCGGGTGTCTCATCGGAATAGAGGTCGAAACCTTGGGCGAGACCGAACTTCCTGTCGAGGACGAAAGAGCCGACGAAGCCCCCGGTGCGGTAGCCTCGAGCCTTCAACGTCGAGGCGAGGGTCGGGAGGTCCTGTCGCAAACGAAATCCCACGTTGTCGTGGACCCAGTGCTCGAACGGAGACGTTCCGGTCAGAAGCGAAGCATGGGCGGGAAGGGTCGTTGGCGCTACGCTCGCCGCGTTCTCGAACAGCAGTCCCTCGCGGGCGATGCGGTCGAAGCCCGGTGTCGAGGATTCTTTGCTTCCATAGCAGGAGAGGTAGTCGGAACGGAGAGTGTCGACACTCACGAGAATCACGTTCCGACGCTCTGGTGGCCCAGAAGACGATGAGCAGCTTGAAAGAGCGAGCAGAACGACGACGACGCGGCCGAATCTCATCCGGGACCGGTTGTCCCCGCCTTCAGCTTCTCGAGCAATTCTTTGACCGGCAATTGCTCGGGGTTCAGGGAAAGAGAACGTTCGAGAATCTCCGCGGCTCGCGCATCGTTGCCTAGCTCGTGGTGCGCCAGTGCCAGAGCGTTCAAAAGCTGAGGCTCCGGCCGCCGCAGGGTGATGGCCTTCTCGAGAAGCTCGATCGATTTCGCGTACTGCTTCTGATGGAAGTACGCCTGACCCAGGATGGCGAGAACCTCGAACCGGTCGGGAGCGTTCTGAACCAGTGGCTCGAGAACCGCGAAGACCCCGTCGATCTCACCGCCATCCAGGAGCAAGCCCGCCAGTAGCTCGCGAGCGGGGCCGAGCTGAGGGTTCTCGCGGATGGCGAGCTCCAGGTGGGCGCGCGCTTTCTCCTTTTCGTCCATCCTTAGATACTGCTCTCCGAGAACCATCGCCACGACCCCCGGGACTTCGGGCCGGGGGGGAGCAATCGACCCCCGCACCGCGGGACGAACGATCGAAGTCCGCGGTGAGACCGAGAACGCCGTCGTTTTTCGATCGCGCTCCATGCCTTCCGCATCGAAGAGGGTCGCCACCAGCTCGAATTGTCCGCCCTCGATACCTGCGAGCGAGAGCTCGTGGACCATCGGTCCGCTGTTCAATCCGACGGCATCTACCGTCTTTTTGACCCAGGTCTTGCCCGAAGGCTCGGAACCCACGACCTCGAAGCGCACTCGGGAGCCGGGCGCAGCGTTCTGAGGCTCGACGGCGACGACGAGATTGTCTCCGATCACGTAGACCCCGCGAGCGTTGGGAAAGACCTCGACCTTGCCGAAGCGGAAGGGCCGATACAAGGACTCCCCCCCGAGGACCTCGGTGCCATACACGAGGACGAGCTCCGAAAGCTCGGGCCGCTCTTCCTGCCATTCGGGAACGTTCAGGCTCGATTCGAAGAAAGTGTAACTCTTGAAGCAGTCGGACTCCTCGCGGCTCGGGCATGCCCGGTTGCGGAGAATCACTCTCGCCCTGTAGGCCCCCGGTATGAGCGGCGTCATGCCCGAGTAGGAGAAAGGCAACTTGAGGGAGGTCTTGGCCTGTCCTTCCGTGAGAGTCAGGAAAGACTCTTTGCGCTGATCGACGACGAGCCGGTTCTCGTCGTCGAGCGGGGTGACCTCGAGAGAGGCGACGAATACCGAGGCGTAGTTGCCCTGATCCTCGTCCCAGACGAATCCCACGTTCTCGGCGTCGAGCTCGACCACCCAGTGAAGGTAGTGTGCGCGTTCGGGCCCAGGAAGGACGTGGACCAGGCCGAAGCTTGGCACGTAGGTAAAAAGATAGTTGCTCTCGACGTTTCCGCGCTCGAAGTCGAGCCTTTCCGCGTAGCTCGTATCGAGGCCGTAGAAGGGAGCTCTCGCGATGTCATCCAGGAGAGCGAGCGTTCCGAACGAGGGATTCTGGAACTGCGCGTTATCGCCCTCGTCGGTTCGGAAGGACAAAGAGGCTTGCGCCAGCTCGACGTCGATGGCGAAAAGCCTCTCGTAAGCCCGTTCGACGTCATCGCGGAAGTCGTTCACCGGCGCCTGAAAGCCGGTGAGCAAGGCGTTTGGTCCATCGGTAAGGGGGCTGTAGAGCTTGAGCTCCCCCGAGCCTCCACGACGGAAGAAGAGCAGATGGAAAAAAGGAGGCAGGCCGACGTACTTGAGCTCGGGGTCGTTGTAGAACCAGAGCTCGGAGGGATAGATCGCATCGGTCGCCTCCAGGGGACGCCGGGTGTTCGGCTTTCCGAGAAGGATGTAGTACCGCCCTCGGTCGGTCTGCCAGCCCGGGCGGAACGTGTCCCGGCCGAAGAACTCGTTCGCGTAGGTAAGCCTCTCGTAGTGTTCGGTCTTGTACTCGTTCTCCGAGGTGCTCGGGTTCGAATCCCGCTTACGCCAGAAAGCGTCGAGGAATGCCTCCCTCTCGGCTTCCGTGGTGAGAGAAAGAAAAGTCTCTCGCTCGACTTCGCTGATGATGTAAGTGACTTCTTCCCGCAGCCATGTGCGGTGGGGCTCAGGGAGTTTTTTTTCGCGCTCGTCGGAAGCGGACGCGCCCCTGGAGGTCGCAGCCAGGCTCAGCATTCCCAGAAGAAGGCCCAGAAAAAGGAGAACTCGCTTCATCGTCTCTACTCGTCGTGAAGGATAGCACGATGCCCCGGCGGAGGCGCCCCGTTGCCACCTTCCCGTCAGGGGCACTATGCTCGGCGCTCTCGGACTCATGACATGGTCAGGAAAAGCGCTCTTGCGGTCGCTGTCCTCGCGGCCGCTCTCGTTCCTGGAACTCTCCTCGAGAGCCCGCCGATTCCCGATCCGGCAACCGACGGCATGGAGCCTCAGGTCGCGGACAAGATCCGATCGGCTCGGAGAGCGGTCGCCGAGGATCCAGGCTCGGGTCAGGCCTGGGGGCATCTTGGCATGGTGTTTCATGCTCACTATCTCGAATCCGAAGCGGCGCCTTGCTATCTCGAGGCGCACCGGCTCGACCTCGGCGATTTTCGCTGGCCCTATCTTCTGGCGCGGATCCTCAAGTCCCGGGACCCGAGCCGGGCGATCGAGGTTCTGCACAAGGCCCATCGGCTGAAACCCGACTTCGCCCCTCTTCACCTCCTTGCCGCCGAGCTCCTCGAGACGAACGGCGATTCCGATGGCGCGATCGATTTCTACCGCCGGGCGCTTTCGGTCGACCGCGGATCCGCGGCCGCGGAATTCGGCGTCGGCCGTCTAACTCTGGCGAAGGGGGATCTGGCAGAAAGCGCGAAGCACCTCGAGCGCGCCCGAGAGCTCGCGCCTTTGGCAGGTTCGATCCAGGCGACGCTTTCGCAGCTCTACCATCGCCTCGGCCGCGAGGGAGAGGCGACTGAGGCCGGGCGGCGCGCCCGAAGGCTTCATCCCGACGTCGACGTCCGCGATCCGGTCCTCGCGTCCGTGATGGAGGAAGCGGTGTCCCTCGTCGGGTATCAGCATCGGGCGCTCGCTGCGGAGCAAGCGGGGGACCCGCCACGGGCGGAAGCTCTTCTCCGCCGCGCGATCGAGATGCGACCCGAGGACCCCAGTCTGCACTACAACCTTGCCAATCACCTCTCCCGCCAGGGACGGCCTCGAGAGGCCGAAGAATCCTACCGTCAGGCGCTGAGACTCAATGCCGGGCACGTTCCCTCTCTGGTGAACCTCGGCATTCTCGCCGCTCAGAATGGGGAAATCGACGAGGCGAAGCGCCTCTTCGAAACCGCTATCGAGGGACAGCCCGGCCATGCAGGAGCTCTTCTCGGTCTGGGAAACATCGCCGCCGCACGAGGCCGGCTCGACACTGCGGTCCAGCTCTTCGAGCGAGCCCTCGAGTCGGATCCCGACCGGCCCGACGCCCACTACGCTCTCGCCCGGGGGCTCTCGGCTCGAGGGGAGATCGATGCCGCTATCGAGCACTTTCGGAACGCCCTCGAGGGTGCGCCGGAAAGGGGCGACATCCACGTCCATCTCGCCGAGCTCCATACGAGACAGAACGATTTCCAAGAGGCGGAACGTCATATCCAGCTGGCTCGGGGCATGGGGGTGGATCCTCCGGTCGAACTCCTGGCCGTGTTGAGGACGTTATCCAACAAGCCGGAGTGAACGTACGGATTCTTGAACTGGCGCACCGTGAGGGCTTGCCGCGGCGATCGATTAAGTTACAGAAAAAACGCGAGTTGCTCCATTATTTCTCGCTGCCTAAGGGCTGGCATAACCATTGCTACCTGGCTCAAAGGTCTGAGTCTTCTTTGCCTTTGGCTCATTTAAGGAGGATAACTGCATGACACGAAAAATCGCCTATTTCACATTAGGCGTTCTCCTCGTCGCCGCGCTCGCCTTTCCCCAGTCGGGAACGGGCCGTCTCGAGGGTGTGGTCAGAGACGGGCAAGGGCTCGTCCTTCCCGGCGCGACCGTCACCTTGACGGGCGCAGGGGTGATGGGTGCGCGCACTGCGACCACGGACGTCGACGGTAGCTACCGTTTTCTGGCGCTGCCGCCGGGCACGTACAACCTGGCGTTCGAGCTCTCGGGGTTCCAGACGCTGAACCGCGAGGGGATCATCGTCGCGAGCGGCGCCACGTTCACCATCGACGCCAGCCTCCAGCTTGCGACGGTGGCCGAGACCATCACCGTGACCGGCGAGTCTCCGGTCGTCGACGTCAAGACGACCGGGGTGTCGGCGACGTTCGACACCAAGGAGCTCCAGGACGTTCCGAGCGCCACCGACATGTGGGCCGTTCTGGCGCAGACCCCGGGTGTCCGGATGCAGGGCTTCGACGTCGGGGGCTCCCACAAGAGCCAGCAGACGGGCTACGACAGCTTTGGTATCAAAACTCAGAACGTCATCCGAAACGAGGGCGTCAACAATACGGAAGGTGGCGGCTGGACCGGCGGCTACTACGATTACTACGCCATCGATGAGTACCGCATCAGCGCCCAGGGCGCCGACGTAGAAATGTCGAGCCCCGGATCTAACGTGGTGGCGACTTTCAAGAGCGGTGGCAACGAGTTCTCGAGCCTCACTCATTTCGGTTTTGAGACCGAGGGCATGGTCACCGACAACATCGACCAGGAGTTCGAGGACCGCGCGGGAAGCTCGGCGCCGGTCAGGGGATTCCACGAGATCCACACCGACCTCGGCGGACCGGTGGTGAAGGACAAGTTCTGGTTCTACGGCGCGTACAACTACTTCAAGATCGACAAGATCATCTCGGGCCGGGATCCCAACCTCGCCACCGATATCGGCCTCTTCAACGAGTACACGACGAAGATCAACTGGCAGATGTCCGAAAAAGACCAGTTCATCGGGTTCAGCCACTGGAGCCGCAAGGAGAAGCCCTACCGCGGTCTCTCGTTGACGATTCCCGCCGAGTCCATACGGGCGCAGGACAGCTGGAGCTACATCCATAAGGCGGAGTGGCAGAGGGTTTGGTCGGATCGCCTGTTCAGCAACATCCTCCTTGGGCACTTCGGCTTGATCTGGCCGATGCAGCCGGCCGTGGACCCGGCGACGAATCCACCGCGCATCGATCTCACGACCAACCAGCAGAGGGGCGCCGGATGGCAGCCTTTTAACTCCGCGCGCTGGAAGCCCCAGAGCACGGGTCAGTTCAACTACTACGTGCCCTCCGCGGCGGGAAGCCACGACTTCAAGTTCGGGTATGAATACGTGATCGATAGCTACCGCTTCGGCGCCAACACGAATTCCGGCCCGCTTCGCTACCGGGATTCGAGCGCGCTCGGTCCCTGCAGCCCTTGCGCGGCCGGTCAGCTCGGGCACGTGGACCAAATCCAGTTCAACAACGTGCCGACGACGCCTGACGACCGGAACACGCACACCGACATCTACGCCCAGGACATCTGGTCCCCGAACGATCGCCTGACGTTGACTCTCGGGGTCCGCTACGGACGGCAGGACATGCATTACGAGGCCGATTCCGCGGAACCGATCCTCACCGAGTTCTTCGAGCCGTTCACGGTAGATGGGGCAACGGCCAAGGTCTTCAACACGTTGGCCCCTCGGATCGGAGCGACAATCGACTTGACCGGCGGCGGGAAGAGCGTCTTCAAGGGCTATTACGGCCGCTACTACTCCAATGCGACGACGTTGAGCCTGGGAACCAACCCGGTCGGAAACTCGTTCCTGCGCTACAAGTTCCTCGATCCCAACAACAACGGCCTCTATGACGGACAGCAGGAGCTCGGAGCGTTCGTCACCGGAGGCGGCGGCGCTGCCGGCCAGATCATCGCTCCGGACCTGGAGCCCATGTACGTGGACGAGTTCTCGTTCTCGGTGGAGCACGAGCTCAAGGCCGATACCGGGGCTCGTTTCTCCTACGTGCGCAAGCAGATTCGGAAGAGCTTCGTTAACATGTCATATGCCTATGGTGTGCCGGTCAACCTTTCACGATCGACGGATCGCCTCACCCAGAACGTGGACATCCCCTGCCCCAGCTGCCCATCGGGATTCGAAGGCACGACTCTCCACTTGAGAACCCTTCCGCCAGGGGCGCCGGACAACGATCTGCAGATCGCGCAAGCCCCGGGCGAAACCGACGGCAACTACGACACGATCGAGTTCGCTTTCAACCGGCGATTCAGTCAGGCCTTCTTCGCGAACGCCAGCTTCGACTACCAGTGGCGGCACGAGCTGCGGTCGCCCAATGCCGTGACGACGAGTCCGCTCGTAGCCGATCCCATCGACTACCAGTGGGACCCCGAGTACAACCGGGATGTGAGCGCCGTCCAGGACAGCACGTACTGGAGCTTCAAGGCTGGGACGCGCTACGAAGCGGGGCACGGGCTAGGCCTCGCGGGCACGATACGCATCCTGAGCGGCTTCCCCTGGGCGCCGATTGCGACCCCGGACCTCCCGGTCGTAGGAACGGTGCCGGTCTTCATCGAGAACATCGACAACAACCGATCGGAGACGGTTACCATCGTCGACTTCCGTGTCGACAAGGCGTTCAACTTCGGGGGTAAGTACAACGCAACCGTGATGGCGGACGTCTACAACCTGCTCAACAACAACTCCGAGACGAACTTCATCCTGAACACCGGCTCGGACTTCCGGGACATCATCGAGTGGATCGGTGGCCGCACGCTCCAGATAGGTTTGCGGTTCCAGTTCTAGACCGCTAGAAACTTCCACGGGGCTGAAGCGAGTCGAGCTCGCTTCAGCCCTTTTTTCTTTTCAGTTCCCGAGCTTGAATCCGATCGGGCGCTTGGGTTCTTCTGGAGGGGGCTCCATGAGCTTTCGGATGACATCGAAGACTGCCTTGAACTGAGCGTCGTACCTTCGCTCCATGGCTTCGAGCTTCCGAGCGAGGTCTTCGTGGCTCGCCAGGAGCTTGCGGAGATGCACGAATGCCTCGCACGATCGCGATGTTTACTATGCCCGCGCGTTCGCTGCGGAGGACGCTCGAAAGCATAGCTACCCCCTGTTCTGTGAAAAGACGGGGAAGATAGCGTCGGCCACCACGCCTATCATTTGAGGTCGCAATCTGCGACCTCAAAGCCTCAGATTCCCCGCGGTCGAGCTGGAACATGAAATCTTCCGGAAAACGGTTTATGTTCCGCGTCACCTGCTCGTTAAGACGCTTCGTGGGAACGGGGTACAGTTCGGCTAAATCACTATCCAGTATCACTTTCTGCCCGCGGATCAGGAATATGCGGCGCTCGATGAGTCCGGTCGGCAGCGCGATCTCGTGCCTGTGGCGGAGCGCGTCTTCTTCCTTGTCATGACTTCCGATACTCCGTCATTTAAGAGTATTGACGAGTTCTTTGGCTGAACGCCTCCCTCTGAGAATCGAGAACTGGCGTAGACTGGGGCGGCGTGAGACGACTCGCGGTCGCGTTTGGGCTTGTTCTTCTCGAGGGCTGCGGCTCTCGGCCCGACCCAGTTCAACGCATCCTTCTCGTCACCATCGACACCCTTCGCTGGGATCGGATGGGCTACTTGGGCGGAGGCGTCGCCACGCCCAATCTCGATCGTCTGGCCCGTTCGGGTGCGATCTTCACTCAGGCCATCACCGCCGCGCCCATCACGCTCCCGGCCCACGCCTCGATCTTGAGCGGCCTCTACCCGACGTCTCATGCGACCCGTTTCAACGGGATCTTCCGCCTGCCAGACGAGGTGGAAACGGTCGCCGAGACCTTGAAGGCCGCGGGCTTTGCGACGGGAGCTTTCGTCGGCGCCTTCGTGCTCGATCGGCGGTTCGGCCTCGAAAAAGGCTTCGACGTCTACGATGACGAGCTTCCGGAAGGGAGTAACGCAGACTCTGTCTATTTCACCGAGCGCCGCGCCGAGGAGGTCGTCGCGCGCGCCCTCCACTTCATCGAAGCGCATCAGCAGGAGCGCTTCTTCGTCTGGGTCCATGTCTACGACCCTCACCTGCCCCACGACGCGCCCGCGCCCTACTCTGAGCGCTATCCCGGACGCGGCTACGATGCCGAGGTGGCCTATACCGATGCTTCTCTCGGGCCGCTTCTCGATGCCGTGGACGATGATCGAACCGCCGTCATCGTCATCGGCGACCACGGTGAGGGTCTCGGGGACCATGGCGAGTCGAGCCACACGCTCTTCGTCTACGATTCCACGATGAAAGTTCCTCTCATCTTAAGAGCCCCTCAGGTGACGCCCGGGACTCGCGTCGAGCGCCAGGTCCGCTCCGTCGATCTAGCCCCAACGATTCTGGAGCTGGCGGGAGTTGCTTCGAGGGGGCCGATCGATGGAGTCAGCCTCCTCGGCCGGTTGGGGCGGGAATCCGAGGAGCTGTCCGCCTACGGGGAGACCTTCGGCACACTCTACCAGTTCAACTGGAGCGAGCTCCGGTTCCTGCGCAAGGACGGCTTCAAGTTCATCGAAGCGCCGCGGCCCGAGCTATACGACCTCCGGGCCGACCCGGGGGAAACGAACAATCTCTGGAGTGAGAGCCCGTCCGATTTGGGAAAGCGACTTCGCCGCGAGCTCGACCGGGCTGCGAAAGCGGAAAAGGAAATCTCCGCGAAGCCGGTCGACGAAGAGACGAGACGGAAACTCGAGAGCCTCGGCTATGTGGCCTCGGCGCGGAGGAAGAAACCGGGCGGGCTTCCCGATCCCAAGGATCGGGTCGAGGTCTTCGATCGGATGCAGGAGCTCCTCTCTCCCGATGTCCCGGCCGAGCGGGAGATTCAAGGCTTTCGCGAAATTCTTGCCCTCGAACCCTTAAACGTCCTGGCGCAGAAGCGCATCGCGGGGGTACTCGCCGAAGAGGGGCAACTGGAAGAAGCGGTGGTCGAGTTCCAGAAGCTTCATCTCATCGCGGAGCTCGATTCGAAAGACTGGGAGAATCTCGTCTCCGCCCTTCTCCTTTTGAATCGCACCGAAGAAGCGTTGACGCTCACCGAGCAGGCCCTCGCGGAGTTTCCCTGGTATCGCGAGCTCTACGTCGTGAGAGGAGAAGCTCTGGAGAAGGCGGGGCGGTTCGACGAGGCGCGGGGCGCGTACACGAAAGCCGTGGAGCTTGGACCAGAGGTCGCCGAGAACTATTGGCGGAGGGGCGTTGTCGCCTGGAAGCTTGGGGATTCCGCGGGTGCGGAGCGTGATTTTCGCGAGTCTCTGACGGGCGATACGGCGCTCGAGGAAGGGCGTCTCGCCCTCGCCCGACTCCTCTCCGAGACCGGTCGATCGGCGGAAGCCATCGAGCTACTGGGAACGGCGGGGACCCCGAGTCGGAAGGCGGGGCTCGCCGAGGCCCTTCTCGCCTCCGGCCGGTACGACGAAGCGCGCTCTCTCCTGATAGAAGCGCTGAGGATCGAGTCCGAGAACACGCGGGCGCTGGCGCTTCTGGGCCCGATCTACGGGCGCGCGGGAGAGCTCCCTTTGGCCGCGAAGACCCTCGAGAAGGCGATCGCCCTCGGAGAAACGAGCCCGGAGATCCGGAGAAACCTCGCTCTCGTCTACATGCAGCAGGGGAAGCTCCAGCGCGCGGTGGCCGAGCTCGAGAAAGCGAGCAAGGATGCGCCTTCGGATGCCTCGATCTGGTTCAGCCTCGGTAACGCCTACCTCCGCGGCAGGAACGGAGGCCGCGCCGCTCAGGCCTTCGAGAAAGCCCTCGCGCTCCGGCCCGATTGGCCGGAGGCGACTTTCAACCTGGCCCTTGCCTACCAGAGCGGCGGTCAACGGGAAAAAGCCGCCGACACTTACCGTCGATTCCTTTCGAGCGCAGGATCCGCCGACCCCGAGAAGCGCGCTGAAGCGGAAAAGCGTCTCGCCACGCTCGACCGTCAAGGAAGCCGGTAGATCCCGCCGCTCTCCTGAATCAAGAGTCGGCTGTCGATTGGCAAATCGACAAAGGTTTCTTTCAATCCCGAGGGCCAGCGAATCTCGAGCCTTTCGATTCGCGCGGCGGTTCCGAGACCGAAGTGAAGCCGCAGGTCATTCATCGATAGATAGCTGTAGCCGCAGCGGAGCTCGTCGATCTGCTTTCTCCCACCCGCCTCGATCCGCACCAGAGCGCCGACGCCATCGCGGTTGGACGCCCGACCCACGA
>CAZKNR010000143.1:0-2529 GCA_964553925.1 uncultured Acidobacteriota bacterium | reverse complement strand
CGGCGGCGCGCCCTCCCGCGGAGCGAGGTACAAGCCCTTGACCGCGATGCCTCCGATCGCGTCGTAATCGGCGACGTCGAGGTACTCGGTGCCGTAACCGAAGGTCCCGCTCGCGGCGATGAGGGGAGTGCGGAACCGGATCCCGGCGACCTCGACGCTAAGATCAGGCTCAGAGTTCATTTACAAAGGGTAGGGATCGCGTTCCCATGCGACCGCGTCGGCGTCGAAGACAGGACCCTCGGTACAGGAGCGCAGGTACTCACCCCCCGACTCCGTGCGCGTGTAAACCACGCAGCCGAGACAGCACCCCATCCCGCAGCCCATCCGCCGCTCGAGAGAGACTTGATGAGGCATCCCGCGCTCTCTCGCCATCGCCGCCACACGCAAGAGCATCGGCGTCGGGCCGCAGGAGTAGAGCTCCATGGGCTCGTCCTCGTCGAGGGCTTTCGCCAGAAGATCGGTCACACGCCCGCAGTGGCCGTGGGTGCCGTCCTCGGTCGAGGTCTGGACGTCCATTCCCAGCGCCTCGAAGCCGGACCGGAGGTAGAGATCGTGAGCGCTGCGGCCGCCGAGGAGCACGGTTCCGGTTCGTCCGCGCTTCGCGAGTACCCGACAGAACGCCACGAAGGGGGCGATCCCGACGCCTCCCGCAACGATGACCGGCCTTCGCGTGTCGCCGGGGAGCCGGAAGGCCGAGCCGAGGGGCCCCAGGCAGGAGACCCGGCCTCCGATCGGGAGCTCGGTCAAGGCCTTGGTTCCCTTCCCGGCGATCTTCACCAGGAGACTGAAACTGCGGTTCTCGGGCCGCGAGTCGCAGAACGAGTAAGGCCGTCGAAGGAGGAGGTCGGAGCGATCCGGCATCCGCACCATCGTGAACTGACCGGGAAGAAAACTCCGGGAGAGCGTCTCGGATTCGAAGTGGAGGAGAAAAGCGTCCGGGGAGAGTACTTCGCGCTCGAGGAGGACGGAGGTCTCGTCCCGCGTCATCGGGCCGAGTATAGCTCAGGTCTCACGGCATCAGCCGTTGTAGACGACTTCGTGGATGCGGACGATCTTGCCTCGCTGGCTCAAGCGATAGAAGCTCCGGAGCTCGGCGAGAAGCGGGGCGAGGCCGGAGCCGCTCTCGAGCGCCGACTGAACGACGTAGGAGCAGTAGCGGGAGGCGAGCGAGCTCGCGGCGATATAGCGCTCCCGCCGCTCGGAGTCGAGATCCGGGCGCAGGGCGAAATCGGAGAACACTCGATCCAGAAGATCCTTGGGAACGCGACCCCGGTTGCTTGATGCGTGCAGCAGGGTGAAGGTGATGTATTTGTCGACCTCCGCCTGGAGCTCGAGCTCGAGCTCGGTCACCCGTTTCGCCCTGGATGCGCTGAAGGCGAGATAGGCGAAGTGGCTTACCTCCTCGATTGCGAGGAGCAAGACCTCGAACGAGGAGGCGGACATCGGAGACGAACTCAGGTCGACCTCGGTCAGGCGCTCGAGGTCCTCGTCGCCAAGATAGAGCCCGAGCTCGATCTCCTCGTCCCCCACCTCGTTCACCAGGACCGACCCCCGGCTCGTGTCGGCCCCGAGACGCGCGCAGGTCTCCCGGCTCACGAGGAAATCCCGGATGTCGACGTTCAGGTCGAGAACGTAGACCCGATCGATGTGGCGGAGTATGGAAGCGAGCATCAATGGATGCGGCTCGACTGGTTGCCGAGGAGAATTCCTTCGCGCCTCAAGAGAGCTTCGCTCCTTCGGCTCCCGGTTTGCCGCCATCTCTCGTAGAGCCGCAGGATTCCCGCGTTCTCCGCCACGGCGCTCTCCTCGCTGACCTCGTTGAGAACGTCGACGAAACGAACGAACTTGTGGGCCAGCTCCTCGAACAGCGCCGCCCTCTCGAGAGCGCTGAGACGAGCAGCGCCGCCGTAGGCGTAGCCGCCGAGACGAACGTAGTAGCCGACGTCGGTCAGCCCCCGGGCGACGTTGTCCGAGAAAAAACCTGACATGAAGAGCGCCACGTCGCCCGTGAACTTCAGAAGCCGGAAGCGGCGGGCTCCCTGGCTCGCGAGCGCCTGGCAGAGAAGCTCGGCGAGCGGCGTCTCCTTGTCGACTTCCATCTCGGCGTACATTTGATCGAAGGCGACGAAATTGTCCAGGAGCTGGACCAGGTAGTAGGAAGAGAGCTCGCTCGAAGAAACCCTCTGCCTCGCGATCGCTCTCTCGACGAGCTCCCTGAAATACTCGGTCGATGTTTCCGGCCGCACCAGGTTTTCCAATGGCGTTCCCCTTCCCGGAGATTATCCATGCAAATCGCGTGCACGGTAGCCGCGAATCGGCAATTGTTCCGTAAACGACTGATTTTTATGGTCTTACTCGATCCGGGGGGTCGGGCACACGTCTCCGGAGTGCAACGCCAGGATGACAAAAACTGTCCCTTTGGTGGCTCCACTTTGCGATCAGCAGAGTCGGGTCCTGAGTGCCAGATTCCGCCTTCGCCCGAAGGCGGTGGCGGTTCATTCCACGAAGGTGACCTTGTTGATATCCGCG
>CAZKNR010000142.1:0-17505 GCA_964553925.1 uncultured Acidobacteriota bacterium | reverse complement strand
GGACGAGCTCCGGGAGCATGTGCTCGAGGTCAGGATAGTAGGTGAACTGGAACACCCGACGCGCGGGCATCGCCGAGATAGGCTGGTCATCCTGATAGAGAACCGCCTTCTCCACGTGCTCGCAGAGGACGAACTCGAAGGGCATGTAGATGCTTCGATTGAGGAGCTTGGGCTCCGTTTCCCCGCGCGCCGCCAGAAGCGATGCGACCACGAAGACTGTCATCCCGACGACCCTTTGCGACTTCATACGTCCTCCTTGGAGAGTTCGAAAGGAGTCACTGCAGTCTTCGTGCCAGGAGGTGACTCTCGGAAACCGCTGATTCTATGGAGGGATGTGGTGTGAAAGGCTGTAACACGGCCTTCTACAGTTTTCGACTTGACGCCGGCACACGTCCAAAGGCACAATCAGCGGCCTAGAGAAGGATCATGGACGCGAAATCGACTCCCTCCTCAGCGCCTGGGTCCTTTTTTTATTGCGGCTTCTATTTTGGCGCCTAGCGCCAAAATACCTTTTCACACCCAAACCCCACATTCCCCCCCGACGGAGATCTTTCTTTTTTTTGGGCGAGGTAGAGACGATGAGCGAGACGGAGCAGAAACAGGAGAACGCGAAGGCGATACAGGAGATTCGGCGGGAGATCGACGCCCTCGACCGCGAGGTCTTAAGGCTTCTCGGTGAGCGGCGGAAGAGGAGCGTCGAGGCGGCCAAGGCGAAAGAGATCGAGCCCGATTGGTTCCGGGACCGGGCTCGTGAAGAGCAGCTCCTATCCGATCGGATCGGAGTCGGCAAGAGTCTCGGCCTCGACACCCACTTCGTGGCGACGCTCTTCGAGGAGATCGTCGAGGATTCCCTTCGGGTCCAGCTGGAGTATTTCCAGGACCGGGCGAACGACAACGTGCGGTCTCTGCTCGTCGCCTACCAGGGAATCGAAGGCTCCTACAGCCACCTCGCGTCGGAGAAGTACCTCGCCCGTCGGGGCGGCGCCATCTCCTACCTGAGCTGCCACCAGTTCAAGGAAGTGGTGGACGCGGTCGAGCAGGGGACCGCGGACCTCGGGGTGCTCCCCATCGAGAACACCACGTCGGGAGCCATCAACGAGGTCTATGACCTGCTGCTCCACGCGCAGCTTTCGATCGTGGGAGAAGTGAAGCTCAAGGTCGACCACTGTCTTCTCGGCCTTCCGAAGGCCCGTCTCTCCGAGATCAAGACGATCTACTGCCATCCGCAGACGGTGCTCCAGTGCAGCCACTTCCTCGCGCGTATGCCTCACGCCAAGATCGAGTACTTCAGCGACACCGCGCTCTCGGGACGCAAGATCAAGGACGACGACGATCCGACCCAGGCGGCGATCGCGAGCGAAGAGGCGTCGCGGCTTTTCGGTCTTTCCATTATCGAGCGCGGCATCGCGAACCAGAAAGAGAACTACACGCGTTTCCTCGCCGCCGCCCGAAAGGCGGTGCGGGTCGATAGCCGCATCCCCTGCAAGACGTCGATCGTCATGATGACCGGAAACGAGCCGGGCTCTCTACTCGAGGCCTTGCTGGTGTTCCGGGACAACGGAATCAACCTGGCAAAGCTCCAGTCCCGTCCCGTGCTCCAGAACCCGTGGGAGGAGATGTTCTACGTCGACTTCGAAGGCAACCTCGAGAACGCGAACGTCCGCCTCGCGATCGACGAGGTGACGCGCAAGGCCCGCTTCATCAAAGTGCTCGGCTGCTACCCCTCGCAGGACCTCCCGGCGCCGCGCGCTTCGGCCGAGCCCGAGCCTGGGCCCCATCCCGAGGAAGACGAGCGGGAGACGGAGTCCCCGTTGATGGCCTTCACCCCTGTCCCCGAGAAGAAAGCCACCGCGGGATACCGCCTCGCGAGCCGCGAGTACAAGTCCGAGGACACGGTCATCGACGTCCGCGGCGTCCGCATCGGAGGCGACCACCTCGTGGTGATCGCCGGCCCGTGCGCGGTGGAGTCGTTCGAACAGATCCTGGCCTGCGCTCGCGAAGTGAAGGAGCAGGGAGGGCACATCCTGAGGGGCGGCTGCTTCAAGCCGCGCACCTCGCCTTACAGCTTCCAGGGCCTCGGCTACGAGGGGCTCGACATGCTGGTGGAGGCGGGGCGGAAGTACCGCCTGCCCGTCGTGACCGAGGTGCTTTCGCCCGAGGACGTAGTGCGGATCGCCGAAAAGGCCGACGTTCTCCAGATCGGCGCCCGCAACATGCAGAACTTCACGCTGCTCTCCGAGGTCGGCCGGGCGAGACGACCGGTGATGCTGAAGCGCGGCATGAGCTCCTCGCTCGACGAGCTTCTTCAGGCGGCGGAGTACATCCTCGCCGGCGGAAACCAGCAGGTCTTCCTCTGCGAGCGCGGGATTCGAACCTTCGAGACCGCGACCCGGAACACGCTGGACTTGAGCGCGGTGCCGGTCCTCCGCGGTCGCACGCATCTCCCGGTGATGGTCGACCCTTCCCATGCCGCGGGAAAGCGCGAGCTGGTAGCGCCGCTCGCTATCGCGAGTAAGGCGATCGGCGCTCATGCGATCATGGTCGAGATCCATCCCGACCCGGAGAAGGCCCTGAGCGACGGCCCTCAGGCGCTGCGGTTCCACGAGTTCTCGGCGCTCATGGGACGGCTGCTGAACGGGAAGAGGAAGCGGGCTGATTAGATCTGTTGGTTGAGGCATTTTTTCCGCTTCACGCCATTCCGCCACGGTGATTCTCGTCTCGGAGTACCCGCACTCGTGGCCGACATTTCGTGGAACCTCCGCGAAAGAACGACTTAGTGTCGGTTGGCGCCTGGTCGTTCTGGCTGGCATCGGACTTGCACGGGCCGGGGTCGCTATTTCATTTACGATCGCCATGTCGGCGATCGCTTTGGAGGTTTAGAACAAAAATGTATAGAACGTTAACTCTTGCGCTTTCGGCGTCCGCTCTTGCTCTTCTCGCGGCCTGCGCTCAGGCGCCCCAGCCGGCGATCGACGCCGCCAACAGCGCTCTCGAATCGGCCAAGGCCGCCGAGGCCGCCGAATATGCTCCCGAAGCCTGGACCCTCGCCCAGGATTCAGTCAACTCCGCGATGAACGAGGTCACGGCGCAGAACGAGAAGTTCGCGCTGCTCCGCTCCTACGATCAGGCGTCCCAGCTCCTCGACAAGGCCGCTCAGTCTGCGAATGCCGCCGCCACCGAGGCGATCAGCGCCAAGGAAGCCGCGAAAGGCAGAGCCGAGGCCGTTCTGACCGAGGGCCAGGCCTCTCTCGACGCCGCGATGGCCGCGCTCAAGACCGCCCCCAAGGGGAAAGGAACCGAGGCGGATCTCATGGCGATGCAGGGTGAGCTCGACGCCGCCGCGGCGACACTTGCGGCCGCCCAGCAGTCCTTCGCCGACGGGAAGTATCTCGTGGCGGAGTCCAGCGCCCAGACGGTCCGCGATCAGGCCAATGCGATCACCGCGGACATCGCCCAGGCGAAGACCAAGAAGCGCTCGACCTAGAGTCCCGGTAACACCGATGGGAGTGGGCTCCGAAAGGGGTCCGCTCCCTTTTGTTTTTGCGATACTCTTGATCTCGTGCGTCCAAAGCTCCCCTGGGTGCTTCTCATTTCGGTCACGTCAGTCGTGAGCGCTGTGTTCGGCGGCTGCGGCACCGAAGAGCGCGAGGTCGCTCTCGCCGATATCGATCAGGCGAGGCGGCAGCTCGCGGCCCTCGCGCCCCATGCCCGAGCCGGTTTCGCCGAGGACTCGATCCGCCTCGCGCGGGAGGGACTTCTCGACGCCGAGAGCGTCGTCCGCAAGACGCGCGTCTGGCCCTTCGACGACTCGCCGGCCTGGGCGCCCCAGCTCGAGCGGGCCCTCGACAACGCGCGGATCGCGAACTGGGTCGCGGATCGGCAGCTGGCGGCGGAGAAAGAGGAGGCGAAGGCCTGGATGGATTCCGCCGGAACGACGCTTCGCCATGCCAGAGGGACCGGGCTCGACGGAGTGCATTTCGCCGTCGAGACCCGCTTGCGGCGCGCCGAGGTGGCGCTCGACGAGGCCAAGAGGCTCTTCGACGCCGGGGAGTACGAGATGGCCACGGGGAAAGCGCGCGAGGCGGCGGATCTCTCCGGCGAGCTGCCTCCTTCGACCAAGGCCCTTTTCGCGCGGTTCGGGGACCCGGCGAACCTGCGGAAGTGGCGCGAGTGGGCGCGCGCCGGAATCGATGAGTCGCGGCGCAGCGGACGACCCGCGCTCGTCGTGGACAAACGGGCGCAGATGGCGATGCTCTGGACGAAGGGCAAGCCCACACGGTGGTTCGACGTGGAGCTCGGCTACAACGGCCTGGAGCGGAAACTGATGTCGGGCGACGGCGCGACTCCCGAAGGTCTCTACCGCGTTCTCCGAAAGAAGGGGAGGGGGCAAACGAAGTACTACAAAGCGCTCCTTCTCGACTATCCTAACGCCGATGACAAGCGCCGTTTCCGGGAGGCCAAGGCCAACGGCGAAGTCGATCCGGATTCCGCGATCGGGGGCTTGATCGAGGTCCACGGAGATGGAGGCCGGGGTACGAATTGGACCGACGGCTGCGTTGCCCTGACCAACGAAGAAATGGATTTCCTCTTCGAGAAGCTGGTCGTCGGAAGCCCGGTGGTGATCGTGGGAAGCTACGAAAGCATTCGGGACGGGAGCAAGGGGGAGGGGGGGAAGTGATGGGAACGAGTGACACGCTTGGAGCGGCGCCAGCCCCAGTTGATGTTGCCGATGTTGCCGACGCCGATGCCACCGCGGTCCCCGCCGAAGCCAGGCCCGCGAGCCCGAAGGCCGACCGCAACCGATGGCTCCTCAGTGGGGTCGGTGCGACGCTCTCGACGCTATTGATGTTGTTCTTCCTTGCGAGCCGCCTGTATGTCTACGATCGGCTCGGCCCGATCGAGCCCGCGAGCGCTTCGGTCGAATCGACGCCGAAGGAAGCGGCGGCGGCAAAAAAAGAGATCAAGGACCTGGAGTCGAAAGCGAAGCGTGCCCAGAGGAGCGTCGCCTCCATGGTTCCCGCCTCGGTCTACATCGTCGTCGACACCGCCCAGAACAAGCTCTACCTCAAGAAGCGGGACAAAGTTCTTCACGAGGCGCTCTGCTCCACGGGCAGCGGCGGGCTCCTCAAGGACCCGGACGCCGACCGCCAGTGGGTCTTCGAGACGCCGCGGGGGACCTTTCGCGTGATCCGGAAAGCCGAGGACCCGGTCTGGACGAAACCCGACTGGGCGTTCGTCGAGGAGGGGAAGTCAGTTCCCGACAACTGGTCGGAGAGACGCGACTACGATACCCTCGGCGACTACGCGCTCTACCTTGGCGACGGCTACATGATTCACGGGACGCTCTATCAGCGATACCTGGGCCGCGCGATCACTCATGGCTGTATCCGCCTGGGGGACGAGGACCTGGAGCGCGTTTTTCGCTCGGCGCCGGTTGGAACCCAGGTCCTCATCTTCTGAGGCGGAAGTGTTGGCATTACTGCTCGCGGCTCTCCTCGGCCAGGGGCAGGCGCCGCCCGACGTCCCTTCCGCTCGGGAGCGGGAGCGAGTGGCCCGGTTGGAGCTCGAAGCGGCGAAATCGAAAGAGTTCTACCTCCTCGCCGACGCCGCGTCCCTTACGCTGTCGCTGAAGCTCGGCGGTGTGGCGCTCGCCGCCTACAAGCTCGAGTCAATCGAGCTCGGGCTGCCCCTCGCCTCGGCCGGAGAAGCTCTCTCCCTCGACCAGCTCTACCGCTGCCTCGCTCCTTCTCGCGAGCCGGTCGAGATCGTGCCTGGCCCGCCGCCGGCTCCAGCGACTCCCGGTCAGGACGAGGAGAAGAAGCCCCCCGTGCCTCGAAGCGCCGTTTTGACCTGCGAGCCGCCGCTCGCGGTTCATCTGGTGTCGGCTTCCAAGGTTCTCGGTCTCCGGGAGCGCTTGCGGATCTTCGGCGACCGGAAGGACGAGCCGCGCGTGCGCCTGATCGTCGCCGAAGCGGACGCGGAAAATCTTTTCACTTCGTTACCCGCGAAACCGCTCGTTCTCTTCTCGAGGGTGCCTCAGGCGGCACCGGAGTCGACGGCAGAAGCTCGCTGAATGCTCTCGCCCACTCCCCGCCGCTGGGTGAGCCTCCAGACCCGGCTCACGGCGATGAGCGCCTTCCTCGTTCTCCTGGCCGCGGGCGCGGTCACCTATCTCTTCCACCGGCTGAGCGTCGAATCCGTCGAGCGCGGGAGGTTTCTCGCCGCCTCCGACGTCGCCGAGTCGATTTCTCTCAGGCTCGCGGCCGGCCTCCCGGAGCCTGCCATCCTGGAGAGCGTCCTTTCGGAGTACGTGCACGCCAACTCGGAGATCGTGGCCGCGAGCGTCCTCATCCGGACCGAGGCCGGTGAGAGCGAGATCCTCTCCGCCGCGGGCCGAACCTGGGATCGGACGGTCGAACAGCAAGAGGCGATCGCGACGGGGGTACCGGTGGCGCGGATTTTCGAGGAAGGACGCGAGCGCTTCTGGAGCGTCTCTCTCCCCATCCAGGGCGGGAAGCTCCCTCGCGGAACATCGGGAGCGGTCGGCGTCTGGTCGACTCTCCAAGCCGTCGAGCTTCTCTCCCGCGAGACCCGAAGGCTCGCGCTCATCGTGCTCCCGATCGCTCTCGCTTCCCTGGTTCTTCTGCTGAGCCTGGTCTTCCGCCGCGTGGTCCAGGGACCGATGGGGTCTTTGCGTCAGGCAATGATCCGCGCCGAGGCGGGAGACTTGAGAGCCGAGGCGCCGGTCGCCCGCTCCGACGAGATCGGTTTCATCGCCCGGCAATACAACCAGATGCTGGCGCAGATTCGAAGGACGCAAGAGGAGCGGGAGGAGCTTCTCCTTCGAGTACAGGGGTTCAACGAAGAGCTCGCGAAGACCGTGGAAGAGGCGACTTCCGAGCTCAAGGCGCGCAACCAGGATCTCTCCCGGCTCAACGAGGAGCTCTATCACTTGCAGCGGCGGCTTCTCAGCATCGAAAGACGGAGCGTCGCTCAGCAGATGACCGCGCGCCTCGCCCACAAGATCGGCACTCCACTCAACCTCATCTCGGGCCACGTCCAGATCCTGAAGCGCAGCCGCGCCGATGACCCGGAGCTCCGGGAGAAGCTCGCCCTGGTCCAATCGCAAATCGAAAAACTGACCGACACCGTCCAGGATACCCTCGATGAGACCCGCGCTTCGCTTCGCCGGGAGCCCCTCGACCTCGATCGAATCCTGGAGAACATCGGCGCCCTTCTCCGTCCGACGCTCGCCGCTCGCGGGGTCGAGCTTTCGCTTCGTCTGGGAATCGGTTCTACCGGGGCGCTCGTCGAGGGAGTCGAGGATCAGATCGAGCAGGTATTCCTCACCCTCATGCACAACAGCCTCGATGCCATGCCCGGCGGGGGACACATAACGGTTGAGACCGACGAAGCGGGTGAGTGCGTTCGCGCGCGCATCGAGGACGACGGCGAGGGGATACCCGAGAGCGTCCTTCCTCAGATCTTCAGGCCGTTTTTCACCACCAAGGCGGAGGGGACGGGGACGGGGCTCGGGCTCTCCATCGTCCAGGAGATTCTCGCCTCGCACCGGGCCGCGATCCGGGTCGAGAGCGTCGTCGGGAAAGGCACGACGTTCACCATCGACTTCCCCCGGGTTCCGGGTTAGTTAAGTTAGGGAAGCGGGTCGGGAGTCAAAATCGAGAACCCGTCGAAGGAGTACTCCCGGTTCCCGTCGGTGAGGACGAACTCGGCGTCCGAGGCGGCGATGGTTTCGAAGGCGTCTCGCATGCGAACGAGCACTTCACTTGGGACGAGCGGCTCGTTGTGGGCAGGAAGGACGAAGTCGACATCGGCTCGAAGCTCCGCGAGCCGCGACGCCGTCTTTCGATAGGCGGCGAAATCGGACCCCGGCAGGTGCGCGTAGAGCGCGGCGGGATAGAACGTGTCGCCGGTGAAGAGCAGCCGGTTCTCTCGATCGAGAAGGCAAAGCGCATCGGGCGCGTGCCCGGGCGTGAGGAGAACCTCGAGCTTTCTCCCCCCGAGGTCAATCCCCTCGCCGTCCTCGATCGTCTTTGCAATCACGAAGGGTTTGCTTTCGTAGCGGTTCCGGTCGAAGCCTCCGGGCGTCTTCTTCCAGATCCATCCCTCGCCGACGAACTCGGCCACGTCCTCGTGCTTCCTGCCTTTGGCGTTCGCCGCCGTGTACTCCGTGGCGGTGCCATGGACCGTATCGAACTGGTGGTTACCGCCCACGTGGTCGTAATGAGTATGGGAGTTCACGACGATCGGCTCGAGCTTCGTCAGCTCGGAGACGACGGCTCTCATGTCACCAATACCGAGGCCGGTGTCGAAGAGGAGCGCTTTGTCGGTTCCGACGAAGAGGTAGGAGATGACTTCCTCGAACTGTCCCGGCTCGGAAATGGCGAAGAGGCCAGGGCGGATTTCGTAAACCTCGAACCAGCCCTGGCTCTCCAAGACCTTCGGGAACGCGTTCCAGGCGGGCCGGGGCAGCGCGTCCCACCAGTTGTCCTTCGATGCGCCACGGTTCTGGATGAGGGCGTTGTCCGCCGTCCCGCAGGCGGCGGCCGCCGCGAGCGCTGCCCCCAGAATCAGCCGGGCTCGAATCACGCGGTCGCCGTCTTCGGGCCCCGGACCCTCGAGGCGATGAGTCCCGCCAGCATCCCGGTGCCGACGGTCCAGACAGAGACCCAGACGACGAGCTGGGTGACGACGCCGCCGAGGAGGAACAGCATCCCCTTCGACATGTCCGCCATGTTCGGCGGAAACGCGTCGTAATGAGTTCCCCAGTTCCCGAAGATGGCGAAGCCCATGATGACGATCACGGGAACGCGGGCCGCGAGCCCGTAGGCGAAGAGCGTTTTCATGAGGTTTTTCCAGAGCTTTCCCGGGGCGTCCGCGAGCTTCCCGGCGAAGTAGACTCCGAAAACCGGGGCGAGCCAGGTGATGCCGATGAGAGCGCCGGGGCCTCCCGCTTCTTTGTTCGCGAGCCAGTCGGGCAGGTTCATGAACTCCCCCACCAGCCGGAGGAACGTGACGGCGAGCGTAATGAGCGCGGGGATCGCGATCAGCTTCTTGATGTTCGGTTCGGTCTGTTCACTCATTGGGGCCTCCTTGAGGGGTGGATGGTACAATAATCGAACACCAGCATCAACGTTTGGAAGTATCACGTCCCGGCACTGAGACGGGTTGCTTTCCCGCGGCGAGCGCTCGTATCCTCGTTCACCGGACCCACGAAAATCATGCCGAAACGCATCCTGGTGACCGACGACGACCCTTCGACCTGCGAGTTCTTCGTGGAGCTCCTGGACGACATCGGCTGCACCATCGAGACCCGCCAGGATCCCCGTGCGGCCATCGACCTCGCGAGCCAGGAACGCTTCGACGTCGTGGTGAGCGACATCAATTTCGAGAACACGCTCTCGGGTATCGACGTCCTCAAGGAGGTCAAGAGGGCCCATCCCAGTACCGAGGTCGTGCTGATCTCGGCCTTCGGTACGCTCGATGCCGCCATCGAAGCCGTCCGGCTCGGGGCCTTCGACTTTGTCAGCAAGCCGTTCGACGTCGAAGGAGTGCGGCAGACCATCCGCCGCGCCCTTTCCGCCCGGAGCTCGGAGCCCTCGGCCGAGAACGAGGAGCCCCTGCATCGCCGCGAGCCCGAGGAATCGCTTATCGGGGCGAGTGCTTCGATGCTCTCCGTCTACAAGAGCATCGCGCTCGTGGCGGAATCGCGGACTACGGTTCTGATCCAGGGGGAGAGCGGGACGGGGAAGGAGCTCGTGGCACGAGCGATCCACGGGAAGGGCCCGCGCGCCGCGGCGCCGTTTCTCGCCGTCAATTGCGGGGCGTTGACCGAGACCCTTCTGGAAAGCGAGCTCTTCGGATACGTGAGGGGTGCATTCACCGGCGCCACCGCGGACAAGGAGGGCCTTCTCCACGCCGCCTTGGGTGGAACGCTGTTGCTGGATGAGATCAGTGAGACCAGCCCCGCCCTCCAGGTGAAGCTCCTGCGCGTCCTCCAGCAGGAGGAGTACACCCCCGTCGGAGGAACGCGGAGCCTTGCGACCGACGTCCGGGTGATTGCGGCGTCGAACCAGAACCTCGAGACCCTCGTCTCCGAGGGTCGGTTCCGCAAGGATCTCTACTATCGGCTCAACGTGGTCACCATCGTCGTGCCTCCCCTGAGAAATCGTCCCGAGGACATTCCCAAGCTCATCTCCCACTTCGTGCGCCGGATGAGAGAGGACGGCGTCGCTTCGCCGCGCTTGTCGGCGAGGGCGCTCGACCGGCTGATCGCTTACCCCTGGCCGGGGAACGTCCGCGAGCTCGAGAACACCATCGAGCGGCTCGCGCTCTTCAGCCGCGGCCGGACGATCGAAGCCGAAGACCTTCCGGAGAAATTTCGGGATGCGAAGCCGAAGGGGGAGGAGTCGCTGTTCGAAGGGCTTCCGGCGCTCGACGAGATCGAAAGACGCTACGTGGTCCACGTCCTCGGCCGGGTGGAGGGCAACCGCACGCGCGCGGCAGAAATCTTGGGCATCGATCGGCGAACCCTCTACCGCATGCTGGAGCGCTTCGGGATGGGAGACCGCGATCCGGGCGATGCCTCAGATCCCTCCTGAGTTACTCGCCTCAATCAAAGCAGGAAGAGAATCACTTTGTCACGATGGGCCAGTCGACGGCGAATCGTCTCGTTGTCGTTGCGCACATCGATCGAAGCGAACAGGTTCGCATAATCAGCGCTCGTCTTGTGACTCGGCGCGAAAGAAGGAAGTATGAGTCAGAAGAAGAAGGTCGTCGTTGACGCCGACATGCTGCCCGAATACGACTTCAGCGGAGCAGTGCGCGGCAAGTACTATGAGCGATACAGGCAGGGCTCGAATGTTGTCCTCCTTGATCCGGATGTCTCCGATGCGTTTCCAAACGCGGCCGCAGTCAACGAAGCTCTCCGGTTGCTTGTTTCGTTGGCCAGGAAGAAGGTTCGCGCGGTAGGGCGTAAGCCTCGCAGCGAGGAACGGTCTAACAACGCGTTGCAGCGGACGGGTGGCGCGGATGGAAAGCGCGGCGCCCGCCGCTGAAACGCCGGTGTTAGGCTCCGAATAGCCATCGCCAAGCGTATCGCCCCATGGTGCGTTACAATTTCGAATGGGACCCCGAGAAGGCGAAGGGTAACCTCGCAAAGCATGAGGTTGCGTTTGAGAGCGCTGCGTCGGTATTTCGAGACCCGAACGCGCTGTCAGTAATCGACGAGGACCATAGCGAAAAGGAAGAACGATGGATCACCATGGGATTCGACAGTGCTGGTGCTCTCTTTGTGGTGCATCACACGTTCCAGAACGTGGACGAGTCGACCTGTTTGGTTCGCGTGATCTCCGCCCGCAAGGCTACAAAGCCTGAGTCTCGTCAGTACGAGGGTAGAGATAAATGAGAGAAGAATACGATTTCTCGAAGGCTGAACGTGGCAAGTTCTACCGTCCTGACGCCGAACTCAACATACCTGTCTACTTGGACGAGGATGTTGCTTCGTTCCTTCGCGCGCTCGCCGCGCAAAAAGGTACTGATGTCGAGAGTATTGTCAACGACTGGTTGAGACAGAATATCCGGCTCGTGAAAAGTGCGAAGTAGCTCAACTCTGGACGAAGCCTAACGACGCGTTGCAGCGGACGTGGCCCTAGTTTTCTTATCTCCCTATCTCCTCCCGTCTCCCTTATCCCCCTTTGCCTTGCATTTGATTCGCTAGGACTTCCTGCTGGGCTTCGCGGGGAAGTGGTTGAGGCCCATGCTCGCGGCCGCGCGGTCCGTCATGTCCACGATGGCGGCGGCGTTGATGCCGATGGCGATAACGATCGCCTCGCTGATCTCTTCCTTGGTGGCGCCCTCTTTCAGCGCCTTCTTGATGTGGCCCTCGATACAGCCGTCGCACTTCGCCACGAGCGAACAGGCGAGGGCGATGAGCTCCTGCGTCTTGGTGTCGAGCGCCTTCTTGTCGGTGAAGTAGGTCTCCTTGTAGAACAGCGCGTAGATCTGCTTCAACCGCGGCTCGATCATGGAGTAGGAGGCCGGCGCGTCCTGGCCTGGCTGGCCTGGGTCGTAGTCGATGCCAGGAATGTGAGCCTCGTCCTTCTGGGCCGCCTCCGAATCATTCGCCATATCTTTCCACCTCCAAAGCGACCAAGCGAGCTCCCGGCTCGGTCGAGGCATCATAGCACGGCGAACGGGAAGCCTATGCTGCCGCGGGATTTAAGAGGAGTTGCCCGCGCCGCCGGAAGGTGAGAGGATTCACCCGTGATGACCGCGGAACTCTCACGGCTCTTCGAAGACTACGCCTCCTATCATCGACATCCGGCGAACAAACTCTGTCACTTCGTCGGAATCCCGATGATCGTCTTCACCTCCTTCGGCCTTCTCTGGAAGCTGAACCCGGTGGTCTCGATCGCCGTCGGTCTTTTCGTCGTGCTCTACGATCTCCGTTTGAGCGTTCGACTCACCGCGCCGTTTGCGCTCTTCGTGCTCCTGTCCGCGGCGCTCGCCCCCGCTCTACCCCCGGCGCTGCTCTGGGCGGTGTTCGTCCTCGGTTGGGTCCTGCAGTTCGTCGGGCATCTGCTCTACGAACGGAACTCGCCGGCGTTCTTCGCCAATCTGAGGCAGCTCCTCGTCGCGCCGCTCTGGATCATCGGAACCCTAGTAGAGAGGCGTGAGATTCCCGCGGCAGCTCCTGGTAGCGCGCGATCCGGAGAGTAGCGCCGAATGCGGCGAGGAGCTCTCCCTCCTCGAGACAATACTCCTTCGGAAAATCCGGGCGCCGCTCGAGGTAACGGCGGTTGAAGGTTTCGATCACCAAAGCCCCTCCAGGTCTCAGGGCGTCGACCATCGACGGCCATAGACCGCGGTCGAGAAACCGAAAGGACACCAGAACCTCGTAGCGCTCCCGGGGAAGGGGATAGCGGGTGACGTCGCAGGCGACCGCGGCGGCGCGCCACCTTTTCTGTCGCGCCGCGGCTGTAAGCTTTCGGAGTCCCTCGAAGCTCCAATCGAAGGCCTCGACCGCAAACCCCTCCTGGGCGAGGTAGAGCGCGTTCGCGCCAAGACCGCAGGCGACGTCGAGAGCGCGCCCCGGCGGGAGATGTCGCCGGCACTCGACGAGAAACGGAGAGGGCTCACCGAGAAACTCGGCGTCCCGATGCTTCTGGTCCCAGCGCCTTCGTTCTATGATGCTTTCCGTGTCGGGCATCGCCCTCGATTGTCGACTGGCTCTGCGCTGGCTTGCAAGGCGCCGGAGTCTGGCGGCGACGGCGATCGTGAGCCTCGCCCTCGGTATCGGCGCGAACGCGGCCGTATTCAGTCTGATCGACGCGTTGCTGTTTCGGCCTTTTCCCGTCGAACGCAGCTCCGAACTCGTCTACGTCGGATCGGGACGGGAGAGCGATCCGAGCGGCATCTCCGGACCGGACTTCGAGGACCTGCGAAGGGCTCAGCAGGTTTTCACCAATTTCGCGGCGCACCAGGTGGCGAGGAGGATCCCCGAGGTCGGCTTGCGAATGGCTCTCGGGGCTGAGCGACGGGACATCGTGCGCTTCATCCTGCGCCTTGCGATGGGTCCCGCGCTCGTGGGCACGGCGCTCGGGCTCGCGGTCTCGAGCCAGCTCGGAAAAACGCTCCAGAGCCTCCTCATCGGCGTTGACCCCACGGACACCGCGACCCTCGCGGCCGGCGCGTTCGTGGCCCTACTGGCCGCGACCGCGGCCTCGCTTCTTCCCGCGGCCCGGGCGGCGCGGATCGAGCCCGCGGCGGCTCTTCGTAGCGAATGAAGAAGGAACGCAACGACGCGAAGGACGCGGAGGCGCAAAGAAGAAATACAAGGGGGATGGGGAGATGGGAGGAGATGGGAGGAGATGGGGAGATGAATCAGGACCCTTTGGGCAATTTATCTTCCTATCTCCCCCTGTCCCCGTATCCCCCTTGTATTGGATTAGACGGGTCGATTCGAACCTCGAGAAAGCGAACGCGGCCGGCGTCGACGGCGTCGCGAACGCGCCTCTCCCGCGTGGTGAGGGCGGCCGAAGGCCCCGTCTTGATCTCGACGAAGACGACCTCGTGAACCTCGCCTTCGCTCAGACCGTCGAACACGATGAAATCGATGGGGGAGCCGAGAAAGCGCGCGTCCCTTGGATCGAACTCGAAGCCGGGGAGGAGCGGAGCGAGATGCTCCGTCGCTTTTCCCGCGACCACCGACTGGCTGCGAGACAACGCATCCTCGCGGATCCTCGCCTCGCGGATCTTCAGCCGAAAGAGCAGATAGCCGAGGACCACGATGATGAGCAGGAGAACGAGCGTGAGGGAATTCATCGTGTTACGATCCGGTCCTTCGGAGGTGAGGTGTGATGGGAAGGCTCCTTCGTCTCTACTCGCACGAGCGCCCCCTCTTCTGGACGGGAGTGCTGGGAATTGCACTTTGCGGGGTGTGCTTCCTCGGCATGGCCTTTCATGGGGTCATTGTGGAGCCGGAGGGCAACCTGTACAAGGCGGCGAGCTTCGACATCGCCGTCGGGCTCTTTCTTTTGACGCTCGCGCTCATTGTCAAGATCTCCAACGTCGGTCCGCTCTGGCGCTGGACCCTCATCTGTCTCGCGCTCTTCGGTTATAGCGTCGAGACGATTCAGATCTTTCGCGGCTACGATCCCCGCTTCAGCCGGGTCTCGACCCCGCTCGATCAAGCGTTCGGAGGCTTGTTTTTCCTCTCCGCTCTCGGAATCATGGTCTTGTTCCTCGTCCTTATGATTCGCTTCTTCTTCCGGCCGACGACGGCAGAGCGTGGAGTTCTGACTCTCGCACTTCGGTACGGGACGGCCGCCTCACTCCTGGCGTTCGGAGTGGGGATTGGGATGTCCGTTTTCGGTGGTCCTGGCGTCGGCGAGAGCGGGAACCTCCTGCCGCTCCACGCCGCGGGATTTCACGGAATTCAGGCGATTCCTCTCGTGGCCCTCCTTTTGGGCTGGGCTCGGGTGCCCGAAGGCAGGGCCCGACGGGACGTTCACCTCTCTGGCATCGTCTGGCTCGCAGCGTGCCTCGCTATCGCCTGGCAGACGTCTTCGGGCCGCTCGGTGCTGGAGCCCTCGGCGGCGACTGCCATCGCCGCGGCGGTGCTTCTCGCCTGGGCGCTCATTTTTTGGAAGGCTCTCCTCTCGTTCCGGCGGAGCGGCGCGCGGCTCGACTTCGGCGTCGCTTGAGGGGCTTGAGTAAGGCCTGGCGCTGATAAAAGCGCCTCGCCTTGGCGCGGTTGCCGCATACCGCCATGTTGCACCACTGGCGCGAGCGGCTCCGGCTTTCATCCAGGAAGAGCCAGTCACAGGTGTCGGCTCCACAGACCCGCACCCGGTCGAGCTCTCTCGACGTGAGAAGCGCAACCGCCGAGCGAAGAACCGGTCCGAGCATCCGGTCGAGAGCCTTCGGATCATCGTCCCACGCGAGCTCGTAGCCCGGGCCCGAGCGGAGAACGGGATGCCTGTAGACCGCAGGAAGTGCCCGCCGGAGATCGTCGAGCGCGGAGGGAGTGCCGCGGGAGAAGACGGCGAAGAGTGCCTCCCTCAGAAACCGCGCGCGCTCGAGGACTCTCAACGCCTCGTCTGGCGCTCTTCGGGCGCGCCCCGCGAGCGCTCGCTCCTCCCGAGAGGTGAGAAGCCCGCTCTGCCGAGACCAGGCGGCGAAGGCGGCATAGGTCTCGAGAAGGTCCTGCGCTCGCTCCGTCGGCCGGTTGTCCACGGTGTTGACGAAGTCGAGACAGAGCTTCCCTCCGCTCAGGTCGAAAACGCGTCGTCGTTTCACTGAAATGCCCCTTGACGGGGGAATGGTGGCACAATAGTATCTAACCGTCAATAGAAGTTATGATAGTTATGCAGCTCTCGAATCGCTGGAAGCGCCTTCTGGCGTTCGGCTCGATCTACCTCATCTGGGGATCGACGTACCTCGCCATCCGCTACGGCATCGAGTCTTTCGCCCCCTATCGCATGATGGGGGTGCGGTCCCTGATCGCGGGCTCGGTACTCTACCTCTGGGGACGCCGGCAAAGCACCGAGCGGCTCTCGCCCGCCCACTGGCGCTCGGCATTGCTCCTCGGGGCGCTCTTCTTCCTCGGGGGACACGGGGGCCTTGCCTGGGCGGAGAAGCGTATTCCCTCGGGGGTCGCCTCGCTTCTCGTCGCCACCATTCCCGTGTGGCTCGCGCTTTTCGAGATCTTGCTCGGGCGGATCCGGTTGACGCCGCGGCTGGTCCTTGGGCTTCTGCTCGGCTTCTGCGGCGTCCTCTTCCTGACGGAGCCGGCGGAACTCCTGCCGGGCGAATCCATGGATGTGCTGGGCACGGTAGCGGTCCTCGCCAGCGCGACGAGCTGGGCGGTCGGCACCATCGTGTCGCGAAGGGTCGCGCTCCCGCGGAGCTCGATTCTGTCCTCGGGGATGAACCTCCTCGCCGGGGGTACGCTTCTGCTTCTCGTCAGTTTTCTGAGCGGGGAGACGCCGCCTTCGGCCGAGGTCTCTCTGCGCTCGCTCCTGGCGGTTTTGTATCTCATCGTCTTCGGCTCCATCGTGGGCTTCGTCGCCTACATGTGGCTTCTCCGGGTCGAGAGCGCATCGAAGGTCGGAACCTACGCTTTCGTAAACCCGGGAATCGCGGTTTTTCTCGGATGGCTCGCGGGAGGGGAGGCGATCTCCGGGCGAATTCTTCTGGCCACGGCGCTCATGGTGATCGGCGTGGCGATTCTCGTGACCAGCAAGGAGGAGAAAAGCCATGATCGCGCGCCTGTGGCACGGACGGACACCGCGAGTCAAAGCGGATAGCTACGTCCTGTACCTCAAGAAAACCGGCGTTCGGGACCAGACTTCGGTCAAGGGTAACCTCGGCGACTACGTCTTCCACCGGATCGAGGGCGACGTCGCCCACTTCATCGTGCTTTCGCTCTGGGACTCCTGGGACGCGGTGCGGCGCTTCGCCGGTGAAGATCCGGAGCACGCCGTCTACTATCCGGAGGATGGCCAGTATTTGCTCGAAATGCCGCCGGACATCGAGCACTACGAGGTCTCGGTCTCGCCCAAGGGTTCGTCAGCCGATAAGCCTCTCCCTTTTTCGCTCGTGAGATGGGAATAAGGGTGTAATTCCAGTCTCCGTGAAATCGGGCGGGTCTGAGGTCCACCTTGGCAAATTCGTCAGCGGCCACCTTTGCTCCCGCGGGATAGAGGTTGCGATCCCCCTGGGCTAAACTACGCGTGCCCGGGGAAAGGCTCCTCGGAGAGATTTCAAGAGAAGCTCAAGAAGAGGTCTGGTCGTGCCCTCTGTGATATCCGTGTTCGAGCCAACCTCAGACGCGGCTGGGAGATCGGCATGACGTCGAGATCGCTCGCCGCTCCCGTTGCCGTGGTCACCGGGGCCGGCTCCGGGATAGGGAGAGCCTCAGCCCTCGGGCTTCTCCGGGAAGGATACGCCGTCGCTCTCGCGGGACGCCGAGCCGGCAAC